>CALKCV010000093.1 GCA_938083405.1 uncultured Microcoleaceae cyanobacterium
CTAAAGAGTTTAGGGGGTTTGGACAATTTTGATTGGAGCAATACATCGGCAGTGGGGAAGCGAAAGTATATTTTCGGTAAAACAACCTGTACTGTAGTTTACAGGTGAAAATTTCGTGCTGGGAGAGGGAGAGACATGAAATTATCGAGCTATTTTCGAGCGGGCAACAAGCACCCTTGACCCCATTACTGAAGCTCCGCATTATGGTCAATAGGTTGTATTCTATCATGTCGAGTCCGTAGTGGAACTCATCCTCAACTCAATCTCTACTGCTGCGATAAAATATAAAGTAAATTAATTCGGATCTATGGTATGAGTCTCAATCCGACAATCTTTTGGTTACTGGCCGGAGCCGCTTTATGTTTGATGGAGTTGTTCGTACCGACGGCCTTTGTCATATTTATGATGGGACTGAGCGCCTTTGTTATGGCCGCACTGTCCCTGGTTTTGCCGTCTGTCAGCCTACAAGTGGCCCTGTGGATGTTGTTGTCGGTGGTGTCGATCTTTTTGTTACCTCGGTTGTTACCTAAGACAAAGGTGGCTGCTTTGAGCGATGCCCAAGAGGTGGAAACTTTGACTGAGATACCAGCAGGTGGAGCGGGCAGGGTACTCTATGAAGGAAATTCTTGGCGTGCTAAGTGCGAGGATGAAACTTTAGCCGTAGCAGCGAACGAAAGGGCGATCGTAGTCAGACGAGAAGGCAATACTTTATTCGTCATGCCCGAAAAATTGTTGCGCTATTAAGTACCTCTGCAAAATTAATTAGACATATTGAACAGGCGAGACGCCTACGGGCAAATCCTTGTCCACATATTTTTGCCTACCTACTTAAAACAAGATTACTCACCCAAAACTACAAGGAGAAAAAAAGTGGGAGAATGGATTTTTGTAATAATTTTGGCGGTCTTTGGAACTACGACTGCTAAAGGTATCAGAATCGTCAATCAAGGTAACGAAGCTTTAGTAGAAACTTTGGGAAAATATAGCGGTAGAAAACTCAAACCTGGTTTGAACTATATTCTACCTTTCGTAGATCGCGTTGCTTACCAAGAAACTATCAGAGAAAAAGTTTTAGATATTCCTCCCCAACAATGTATCACTCGCGATAACGTGGCTATTAGCGTCGATGCTGTGGTTTATTGGCGGATTATGAATTTGGAGAAAGCTTTTTATAAAGTAGAAAATCTCCAAGCTGCTATGGTTAATTTAGTTTTAACTCAAATACGTTCTGAAATGGGTAAATTAGAACTAGATCAAACTTTTACTGCCAGAACGGAAGTTAACGAGTTTTTGCTGCGAGAATTAGACATTGCCACTGACCCCTTGGGAGTGAAAATAACTCGGGTAGAATTGCGGGATATTTATCCTTCTAAAGCGGTTCAAGATTCTATGGAATTACAGATGACTGCCGAACGAAAAAAACGGGCGGCAATTTTAACTTCTGAAGGTGAAAGAGATTCCGCAATTAACTCTGCAAGAGGTAAGGCAGAAGCTCAAGTTTTGGAGGCTAAAGCTAGCCAACAAGCAACTATTTTGGAAGCTGAGGCCGAAAAAAAGGCGATCGTTCTTAGAGCAGAAGCAGACCGTCAAGGTCAAGTCCTCAAAGCTCAAGCTACTTCAGAAGCTTTGCAAATTGTTGCTAAGACTTTAGAAAGCGACCCACAAGCTAAAGAAGCTCTTCAATTTTTGTTAGCTCAAAGTTATATGGATATGGGTCTGAAAATTGGCAGCAGTGACAGTAGTAAGGTGATGTTTATGGATCCCCGCGCTATTCCTGCTACTTTGGAAGGGATGCGCTCTATTATGGCAGATGGGGAAAATGTCGAGTTGAAAAAAATGTAATTGTTAGCGGTTAGGGAGTAGCAACAGGCGTCTCGCCTGTTCTACGGTGGCAGGCAACAGGCGAGACGCCTGTTCTACGGGGATAACAATTCCCAATTTAAGATTTTTGAGTTAGAGAACAGCGATCGCATACTCCAAAAAACTCTAAAGTATGATAGTAAATCTTAAAACTGTGGGAACCTTGAAGCTTGGTCTCTAAATCGTGGACCGGACATTCGTTAATAGGGACGGAGATTCCACATTCGACACAGGTGAGGTGATGTTGGTCTTCCTGGATGCAACTGTAAAGAGATTCGCCATTGGCCAAAGTTCGAGCCTGTACGACTCCTTCGCGCTTGAGGGCATCCAGAGAGCGATAGACCGTTGCTAGGCCCATGGGGCGATCGCTCTGACGCAGTTCTAAATACAGTTCCTGGGCCGAAAGCGATCGCTTCTGGACCTTTAATAAATTTAAAATTAGCTCTTGGGAACGGGTGCGACGCGCATTCATGGCCTGTCTCAATCTTGTTTGGGATGTGGTTTTATTTTATCGAAGCCTCCAAGCGCTATAATCCTTTTGAGAAATTCAAGAGAATTTAGATTAAAAATTTACTGTGACTAAAAAATATCTCGCACAAATTTATGTTACTCTTCGCCCCTCGGTTTCGGACCCTGCCGGTAATGCAGTTCGGTCTGGGTTGGCACAGATGGGCTACGATAATGTCGATGGGGTCAGAATTGGTAAATATATAGAAATGACTGTAAGCGCAGGCGATCCCCATACAGCCAAAGAACAAATAGATGCTGTTTGCGATCGCTTATTGGCAAATCCGGTAATCGAAAATTATCGATTTGAACTGCAAGAACAACCAAATGCAGTAGTGCAATAGCAACTATCTACTCGCCAATCAAAAAACAAAAATAGAAGTTATGAAATTTGGGGTTATAGTCTTTCCTGGTTCCAATTGCGATCGCGATGTAGTTTGGGTTACTTCTGGATTGCTCGATCGACCGACGCGCACCATCTGGCATCAAGAAACGGATATTTCTGATGTAGATGTCATAGTTTTACCAGGGGGTTTTAGCTACGGAGATTATTTAAGATGCGGAGCGATCGCTCGTTTTTCTCCAGTTATCCCCGCCATAGTCGAACACGCCAATAAAGGTAAGTTAGTTTTGGGGATTTGTAACGGCTTTCAGGTACTAACTGAAGTTGGATTATTACCCGGTGTTTTAACTAGAAACCAAGACCTACATTTTATTTGCGATCGCCAGTTTTTAAAAGTCGAAAATACTAACAATCCTTGGACTTCTGCCTATTCTTCTGGAGAAGTAATTAATTTACCAATAGCTCACGGCGAAGGTCGTTATTATGCCGATGCCGAAACTCTAGCCCAATTAGAAGATAAGGAGCAAATTTTATTTCGTTATTCTACTGCTAATGGCGAAGTTAATGAAACTGCTAATCCTAACGGTTCCCTCAACAATATTGCCGGAATTTGCAACCAGAAAAAGAACGTTTTAGGCATGATGCCACACCCAGAAAGAGCCTCCGATCCGGTCTTAGGCGGCAGCGATGGCATCAAATTATTTGAAGGATTATTAACCGCTGCTGTTAGTGCGTAGGGAATTGTTAATTGGAACGTTGGAACGTTGGAACGTTGTTAATTGACAAGGTTTCGGATAACAGACACTCGAATATAACTCGCCTGTTCTACTAACGTTCCAAAAAGCAGTAATTTTGGGGTTCGCTTTCATTGGTGAGGCGTCCCCCATTCCCCGTCAACAAAATTGAGAGACATCCTCGCCACAGACATCTGCCAAATAACACATTGCCCTAAAACGCAAACCAATTAACTCGTCGTACATGGGATTTAGCTTGCATAGAGGCGGGATGTGGAATAGGGTTCGACCGAAAAGGTTCACATCGCGCTCGAAAGGACACTGGGTGGGAATCAGTTGACACAGAAACCTAGCTAATGTCCTGTTATTGACTTCAATTCCATCCAAGCACTGCCGCAGTGGAGACCAAGGATCGAAGCGAGGGGATGGGGGAGATTCTAATTTATTCGTAGTTGTGGCGACATGGAAGAAAGCGTGTTGTTGGCGATTCCATACTTCTCTGACTTTTTCGAGATTATGTATGGTAGATAACATAATATTCATAATTTTCGTTCTCAATAGTAACTAAGTACGAAGGACTTTACAAGAAAATATCGAGCATCACCGGAAAGAGATTTTCCGTCCCGGAATCAGTTTCGCGATACTAGGTGGGTGCATCTGAAATTTTGATGTCGGAGGCCACCTGACTTTCTCGCCTCCTTTCCGATTTTGACTCAAATAAACCCATTTGTGGCTTAAGTTCAATCAAAACTATAAATAACTAATATGATTTACATAAGAGATTTGTATGTAAATAGCCTTGACAAATACGAGAAAAAGTTATATTTTAGGCAAAGCAAAAATAAAATTAAATCGATGGGGTTCCAGAAGAAGGGCAAACGGCCTCAATAAAGCAAATACAATATTAAAAAACCAATCCAAGCAGTTCTAGCAGAAGAATTATGGCAGAAGGTGAAAGCCAACCCTCCAAGATCGACTCAGATTCCCCCGACACCGACTTTCCCGCAGGAGGAATGTTTAGCATTTTTAAAGCTTGGCCGGAATACGACCGGGGCAATAGATTTTATCAAATGAGAAGGTATGAGGGGGCCGCTGAGTCCTATAAAAAAGCAGTGGCGATTAAGCCTGATTGGGCCATAGCCTGGTTAAAGCTGGGCCATAGCCTGAAAAATTTGCAGCGTTACGAGGAGGCTGCTGCTGCTTACGATCGCTCTATCTCCCTAAACCCGCGCAACTACTATAGCAAGCTCGAACGAGGAAAAATTTTATTCAATTTGGAAAGATATGAGGAGGCGATCGCTACTTTGGAGGACGCGATCGAGATTAAATCCTACAACTACGAACCTTGGTACTATCGCGGTTTAGCATTAAACGAACTAAAACAATACCAGAAAGCAGTTAGTTGCTATCAAAAAGCCTTGGAACTGGAACCGCAAAGAGCCGATATTTGGTACCATCAAGGCAAGGCACTGCTAGAAGCTGGCAAGTATGCCGATGCGGCGGCATCCTTAGAACGGGGGGTTAAACTCGAACCATCAAATTATTATGGGTGGTTTAATTTTGGGGTGGCGCTGATGCACCAAGAACGATATCTGGAAGCTTTGGTTAGTTACGATCGCGCCGTGGACTTGCAACCAAACAACTATCAAGCTTGGTTTAATCGGGCGATCGCTCAGGATAAACTCCATAAATATCACGATGCGGTTACGTCTTACAACCGAGCAATAAAATTAAATCCAGACGATTATGAGGCGTGGTTTTATAAAGGTTTGGCCCTGAGAAATCATTGGAAAGAAGGAGCGATCGCTTGTTTTGATAAAGCTATTAATTGGAATCCAAATTTGCCGCAAGTTTGGATTAGTCGCGCTCAGACTTTATGCGATTTATTTAAGTACGAAGAAGCTTTAGAATCTTTCAATCAAGCAGTAGCAATTAACGAGAATTTCCCCGAAGGTTGGCTAGGTCGAGGAATTGCTCTGGCGGGAATGGGTAAAGATAAGGAAGCAGTAGTAGCTTATAGTAACGCGATCGCCATTCAAGCAGACTTTTTAGAAGCTTGGATTTTGCGGGGAGAAGCTTTGGAAAGATTGCATCGATACGAAGAAGCTTTAACCGCTTACGACCGGGTAATCGACTACGGGAGCGATCGCGAAGGAGTTGTGGTTTCTAAAGTAGCTTTGCAACGGGGACAAGCTTTGGAAAAGTTGGAGAGATATGCTGAAGCAGTGGCGGCTTACGACGGGATTATTAAAAAGCAAGCGGACCATTTTGAGGCTTGGTTAAAGCGAGGGTTGGCTTTAGAAAAAATGAATCTTTATGACGATGCAATATTTAGTTACAACCGCGCCATTAATATTTGGCCCGATAATTACGATGCTTGGTCGCAACTGGCTTTTGTTTTTGGCATTTTGGGGCGAGACCGCGAGGCGATGGCTGCTTATAATAAGATAATTTCTATTAGGCCGGGAAGCGAACGAGCTTGGTTTAGAAGGGGTGAAATTTTGGCAAAGTTAGGACAAATCCCGGAAGCATTGAACTCCTTCGGAGTTGCTTTAGAAATTAAGCCCAATTATCCAGAGGCAATTGAGGCTAGAAAAAGATTGTCAAATTAGCGATCGTAGTAATCGCAAAGCGCGATTTATATTTTTCAATCGCCTTCGTAGTAATCGCAAAGCGCGATTTATATTTTTCAATCGCCTTCGTAGTAATCGCAAAGCGCGATTTATATTTTTCAATC
>CALKCV010000094.1 GCA_938083405.1 uncultured Microcoleaceae cyanobacterium
CAAAAGCCCTTCAGCCTCTTCTTGTGTTATTTTTCTCGCTGTATTAGCTACATCTAATCCATGAAGAACTTTTTCAACCACATAGAGATGATATTGGACATCTTCAAGGGAGCAATTATCGGGTAATTTGCTCAATAGAGATTCTACTTTTTTCTTGGTGGTATTCATAATTTCTTTAGTCTCTTTTTAGCTTTCACTAATGGTTACTACCCCCTACTCCTTCCACTGGACGGCGATTCGGCCTAAGCGCGTTTTTGCTTTTGAGACATATCAAGGCGCAAAACATTTCCTCCAACAGCAGTTTGTCGGAGTGATAGATGCTTTCGTGGGTCATTTTTTTGTGAAAAGACCCGTAGGTATTATATAATTGTAAATTTTGCGATTTCATGTTTGGGCGCCTGTAGCAAAAAAAAATAGAGCCGGCCGTATGGCCATCAGGGATAATAAGAAGGTTATAAGGGTAGGGCAAATAACTTGCCTATTTCATAATGATACACCATGGAGTCATATTTCTAAAATCGGCTAAGGGATCGTTTAAATATGTTGTTAAAGCACCTCAGCGCCTAATAAAAAAAAACCTGTTTCCTCTTATTGTTAGCCGTCTAGCTATTAGCTAACAACTTCGCAAAGCAGGTTTTTTTTTAGGGGTTTGAGAGGTTCAGACCCCAGAATGTCTAATATTGAATACTCTTAAAAATTGCTGTAGTTAGCGATCGCCTCCTTCAAGCGATCCAGCACCTCGGCCACGGCCATCGTTCCCAACTCTCCTGAAGCCCGAGTCCGAATGCTCAAACTATTGGACTCCATCTCCTTAGCGCCGACAACGGCCATCACCGGGATTTTCGCCTTCTCTCCATTCCTGATCGACTTGCCCAGACGCTCCTTACTGGTATCGGCCATCGCCCGAATTCCCTCTTTTTGCATCTTAGCGGCCACTTCTTTAGCAAAAGGCAGAAAATCGTTACTTACCGGCAACAGTCTCACCTGTTCTGGGGCCAACCACAAGGGGAAATCCCCCGCATATTCCTCAATCAAAATCCCGACCAACCGTTCGATAGAACCAAAAGGAGCCCGGTGGATCATTACCGGACGCTTCCTCGTGCCATCCTCTGCCACATATTCCAGGTCGAACCGTTCCGGCAAAATGTAATCAACCTGGACGGTCCCCAACTGCCACTCCCGTTCCAAAGCATCGTTAAAAATGAAATCCAGCTTCGGCCCATAAAAGGCAGCTTCGCCGATGCCCTCAAAATGGTTCATACCCATAGTTTCTACGGCCCGGCGGATGGCGTTTTCTGCCTTATCCCAAGCCTCATCGGAGCCGATATACTTATCCAAACTGGGGTCGCGGAAACTCAGTCTGGCGCGAAAATTCTTAAGTTGCAGTTTCTCAAACACCGATAAAGTTAAATCCACCACGCTGAGAAACTCTTCGTCTAGCTGTTCTGGGGTGACGAACAAGTGGGAGTCGTCCTGAGTAAAACCGCGCACTCTAGTTAGGCCACCCAATTCTCCCGATTTCTCATAGCGATAGACGGTACCGAACTCGGCCAGACGCATGGGCAGTTCTCGATAAGAGCGCAATTCGTTCTTATAGATCTGAATGTGGAAGGGGCAGTTCATGGCCTTGAGAACGAAACCTTCGTCCTCCGACTCTCCCATCATCGGGAACAAGTCTTCTTTATATTTTTGCCAATGCCCAGAAGTTTTAAAGAGATCGACTCTGCCGATATGGGGAGTCACCACCTGTTGATAGCCGCGTTTAATTTGTTCTTGTTTGAGGAAATCTTCTAATAAATTCCTCAAGATCGTTCCCTTGGGAGTCCAAAGGGGCAAACCGGGGCCTACGATGTCGGAAAAAATAAACAATCCTAATTCTTTGCCCAGTTTGCGGTGGTCTCGTTTGAGGGCTTCTTCTTTACGGCGTTTATATTCGACTAGCTGTTCTGGAGTTTCCCAGGCAGTGCCGTAGATCCGCTGCAATTGGGCCTTGGTTTCGTCTCCCCGCCAATAGGCACCTGCCACGCTCTCTAGAGCGATCGCTTTGGGATGAATGTCTTTGGTAGTCTCCAGATGAGGACCGGCGCAGAGATCCCACCAGGCATCTCCGAGATGATAAATGGTGATGGGGTCTTCTAGTCCTTCGAGGATTTCTAGTTTGTATGGCTCTTGAATTTCTTCTATTCGCCGTTTGGCTTCTTCCCGAGGAATTTCTTCTCTTGTTACCGGCAAATTCTGCTTAATTATCTTGACCATCTCTTTTTTGATGGCTTTCAAGTCCTGTTCGGTAAATGGTTCTTCCGTGTCAAAGTCGTAGTAGAAGCCGTTTTCTATCCAGGGGCCTATTGTTACTTGGGCTTTGGGAAACAGCTTTTGCACGGCCATTGCCATGACGTGAGAGGTGGTATGGCGTATTTTTTTGAGGTTTTCTGATTCGCTGGTACGGGGTAAATGTATTTTTTCTGGCTGCCCGGAGGAGCCGTTTGATTCTTGGTTCGGCATCGGCTGTTTCATTTTCTTTTGTTTTGTACTTTCAGACCCCGAAGGCCGCTCGGGTCTTAACGACCGTAATTTTTGAGTGCGATAGCCTTTATTTTATCATCAGCCAGCCCCCAAGTCCCAGTTAAGGCCCCGGGGTGCATCGAATCTTTGCAGCGGGGATATTCACTCCGAGCAAAGAAACCCGGTTTTTCTACAAACCGGGTTTCTTAATTCCAAATTGAGACGCACACAGGTCCCGGGGTGCGTCCTTTGGATAAAGGCCAACTACTGTCCTCGTGCTTTGGGGATAATTCTAAAATCTAAAGGGAGATTTTTAAGAAAAACTGAAAAGTTTTGTTAAATAAATGTAAAGAAATGTAAAGACTGCTAAGATTATTCTAAATCAAGAAATCAAATTAAAATAGATGGTTAACCCCAAACCACCGGAAGCCGATTTATTAAAGGCCATATTGGAACCATTATTAGATGATTTTAAATATTGGTTCGAGCGAGCGCGCCAACTGTTGGAAACAGAGGAAATTGACTTTTTAAGTAAGGAAGAGCAATCGGACTTACTGGCTAGAGTAAAACAAGCTCAAAAAGAAGTAAACACCACTGCAATTCTTTTTGCTGCGACAGAAGCTCAAGTCGGAGTTGAAACCCCGCTGCTGATAGAATGGCACAAACTTGTAAAGGAATGCTGGCAAGTATCCATGCGGTATCGCCAAAAATCTGGACCCGGTTCTTAAGCCTTTAACTAAAGAATCTTCAGTCTTATTTGCGCGCAGAAATTAAGACTAAAATCCCACATTTAAAAAAACCTGAAAAAAAACTGTTTGTAACTTGCTATGGGGCAATTAGGCCCTAAGGAGAAAATGATGTTACATTTGCTTTACATCTTAGCTTTCACTACTATTGCCGTTTTGGCTGTTGGTAACTTAATCCGCAGTTTGTTCGTTGTCGGTATCGAGTCCCAGCGAGAGCCATCCCCAAGATGGTCGCCGAGAGGCCCCTCCCTCCAGTATCAAGGAGCGCCCCATCCAGAACTTTTGGACGAAACGGGCAACGTTATTGACGAACCTCTGCTAGTGATGCGTTCTGTATCGGTACAAGAGGCTCGCGAACAATTGGACGCTTTATATAATTCCGATCCAGGTTCTCGGGGGGAAAACCGGGGAGAATCAGAAAAGTAAAATATTATAGCATTCAAAGTTTAATAAAGCCCAACAAACTGCTATGAATCTTTAGCTAGATAGCTAAAGATTCATAGCAGTTCTCTTTTAAGGCAAAATAGAAGGGATCGAACTTGGGTGGCTCCAGATTTTGCCTTAAAAGCAAGTCCCTTGACTCTTAACTATTACCCAAACGAGTATGAAAACCAAAAGTAGTAATTTATGCTCAAAGAAAAAGACTAAGGGAAAGAATGAGGAATAATAATAGTAATATTAAAGAGAAATATGGGATGCTTCCGGGGCAACAGCTAATAGCTCGCACCCAGACTTGCCCCCAGAAAACTACAAAAGAAGATGACGATCCCTACTTCAGTTTTGGCAGAACTGGTAAACGAAATTCCTCAGTTAAAGCCACAAATATATTTCAAGTCATCCTTAACTGCCCTATCTCATGCAATGGAAGACCAGGTGTTGGTAGGGCAGGGTAGCCCCTTGGTAATAGCAACCTTTCAAAGAGAGGGTTTTTATCGCTTGGAAGCTCACCGCTATAAGCGAATTGGGCGGTTGAGCCCGCAAGTGTATGTGCTTGCGGCCCCAGAAGCAGAATTTAAGAACTCGTCTGGAGATTACGAAACGGTGGCTTTCGAGCCCAAGGACACCCTGAGTCAAGAATGGAATCTGGTGGCGATCGCTGAGGAATATTCAACTTGTCTGATTTGTAACGAGCGTCAAGGGAAGGACGAAGATCGAGACGAAGGGGATAACCTGACAATGGATCGATCTCGTCGGTTTGAGGGTATCTGGACGAGCGATCGCCAAGTTTGTTACGAGGCAGCAGCACTTCTCCTCAGAAGAATTCTCGAATACCGCCCAGAATTAATAGATAAGGTCAAAGAAGTACGAAAGATTTACGGCATCCCCACCAGAAGGGCCAAAAAAAGAAAATCTACTAAGACATCAACCAGAAGAAGTTCGGCGGGAAGCCTCAAGAGCGCTAAAACTGTAGCGCCAGAGCTTCAATTAAGCGACCCCTTTGCCCAACGTCTGGTGACATATTTACAGGCAGGAGAGCATAAATTACTTAAAGCCTATCGCTCCATAGCCGCCAGAGAACGACAAGAGCGTTTGATAAATATTATTACCGCTGCCATGAGGCGATCGCTGGATCCTCACGAAATTATCGAAGTAACAGTAAAAGAACTTGGAGTTGCACTCTCAGCCTGTCGATGTCTGATTTATCAATGCTTGGCCACAGATAACCAGATCGCTATCGAACACGAGTATTTAGGCCCTTCGGTAACTTCCCTACGAGGCCAGACCTGGCCTTTGAAAGATAATCCTCTATTCCAAAAAGTAGTACAAACTCAAGCAAGAGTTTACATTCGGGATACAACTAACCTCAGCAAAGAAGAAATGGAGGAGTTGGCAATAAATCTGGAGTTCGCGAGTAAGGACATATTAGAGGAACCTCAAAATTGCGTCCGGGAGCTAATATCCAAGTGGAATATTGTAGGCTGGCTGATGGTGCCGGTGCTTTATCAAGGGCGACTTTTAGGGATGCTGGAGTTCCACGACTGTGGCGAGTGTCCCAACCTTTGGTCTGAAGATGGATTGAATTTAATAGAAGCGATCGCTACTCAACTCGGAGCTACCCTCATTCAAGCGGAAACCTACGGCAATTTAGAAGAGCTAAACCAACAATTAGAGGCCCTCGAACGCACCCGCAGCAATCTTATTGCCATTACTGGCCACGAACTCCGCACCCCCCTATCCACTATCCAA
>CALKCV010000095.1 GCA_938083405.1 uncultured Microcoleaceae cyanobacterium
GTTGGAACGTAGAACAGGCGAGACGCCTGTTATCCGCTTAGTTGGAACAAGGGGACAGGCGATCGGGCCCGTCCTACGCGGGCCCGATCGCCCCCGATCGGGCCCGATTTCGTCGTTCGCATAACTCGTGGGTGAGGTTCGGCGTGGCGATGCTACCTTGAGAATATAGAAAAGCGATCGCCCAACCATGAAGCACCAACTTACCTCTCACTTCCTCATCGGACCGGCGGCCTCCGGCAAAAGCACCCTCGCCGAAAAACTGGCAGCTACCGACAACTATAATATAGTCTCCACCGACGCCATCCGCGCCGAACTCTTTGGCGAAGAGAGCATCCAGGGAGACTGGCAGCTAATAGAAACTGAGGCATTAAATAGAATCCAAAAAAGCCTCGCCGCCGGTCGACCGGTCATCTACGACGCCACAAATACCAAACGCCCCTGGCGGATGGAATTATTAACTAAAATTCGCCTTCTTTCTCCCCAAAACTCTCGCTGGATGGGGTGGTATCTGGAAACTTCCTTGGAAATTTGCCTGGAAAGAAACCGGCAGCGTTACCGACAAGTTCCCCCAGAAGTAATTACCGCAATGCATGGAACTCTCAAAAAATTTCCTCCCATCGCTGCGGAGGGATTTATTGATGTAGTGACTTTCAAAAATGGCGACTATTCTATAACAGAAATTACTAAAAAAATCAAAACCTTAGACCGCAGAGTTACCAAGCGCAAAAACGGCACGAAAAAAAATCTCGCTTTCCATCCCTACTCCCAATTATTAGACTTCGATCGCCTCCTCCACCTCCTCTCCATCCTCATGGAAAACCCTGGTTTTTCCCTAACCCGAATAACCGAGACTATCCGCCAAAAACGAGGGAAAATTTACGCGGACGAAAAAGCCTTAGCCGCCGACCTAGAATTTCTCGAAAGCAACTATATTATTAGCGGCGATCGCCTCTCGAAACTCCCAGAAATTCTCCCGAAAATCAACTTACCAGAAACCGACTATCTAGAAATCATCAACCACAGCTATTCTGGAAGGCAAGAATTTCAGAGACTCTTAACCGCTATTCGTATAATTTTCAATTCTCCTTTTTTACCAAACAATAATAAAAGCCATTTAAAAGGACTTGCAGAAAGGGTTGCTTTGGAACTAGAAAGCAAAGAAAAATGGGAAGCAAGATTGCGTAAAGATATCGAAAACGTATTAAAACCTTATCAAATAATCGATAAAAAACCTTTAAAGCGCGGCTACTTTGCCGGAACAGGAATCTTGGGTCGAGGGGAATTATTAAAAGTATTAGATATCCTGCAAGTCCAAGCAAAAAGCATCGAAGACCCCGTAGGGTTAGAAGTTTATCAAATGTTTGAAGAAAGGATGTTGGGCAGTAAAATCATCGACAAACCCGCCTATCCAGTAAGAGCGATCGCCCATCAATCTATGGTAGATATCGACCTGGTAGAAGACCGAAGCGCCTTATGCTGTCAAACGGAAAAAGTGGAGGAAATAATCTTAAATGGAGAATTAATCGAACTGGGAAAGCGGCGGGGAACCGGCAGATTTCAAGGAGAAAAAGAAGGATTATTTCTAGCCTGGCTGTTGCAAATACTATTTCACAATTCCGCCTGGTATTTAGCGCTGGAATACGAAGGAGGAGAAGAACCAGGTTTAATTAAAATCGAAAGATTGGACCGACTCTATTTCAGCCGCCGCTATTTAGACAAACGTTCCCAAGAAATCCAAGAAGCATCCCTCAAAAAAATGCAGAAATTACTAAATAACAGCGCCGGCATTCATTTAGGAACCAGCAGCGCCGACCAAAGGCAATTTCTCAGCAGCAAAAAAAGCGAGAAAAAGAAGGTAGAAGTAACTATTAAACTGCGCTTTAACGACAAGATGTTTAAATTTATCAGCGAAGGCACGAAAAGATTCCCGCCCCACCGGATGAAAATGTCGCCGCCTAACGGCAAACCCCCTTCAAAAAATGGTTTATTCTCTTTAGAAAAAAGCCCAGATTCCCGCTTTCCCAACCGCCTCGAAGTTACCCTGCCCCGCTGGTGTGCGGACTCAATAGATTTACGGACCTGGCTGGCAGGTTTTGGCGGACAGGTAAAGATTGTGGAACCAGAGGAGTTGAGAGAGAAAGTTCGGAAAATAGGGGAAGGTATCGTTGGAGTTTATCTCAATTAATAATTAATAATTAATAATTAATAATTAATAATTGGTTTAGTCTTCCGTAGTCTCCCGTAGGTAGCGCGCACGCGAAGCGGAACCCAACACATCAATATCTTATGCAACAGCAAGCAACTTTGTTAAAAAAAGATAAAAAATTTACAACAGCGATAAATATTAACCTTAGATGTAGAACAGGCATCTTGCCTGTTCTACGGTAAATACGCGCACAATCTCAAAAGCACATCCAGGAGGTAACAAATGAACGTATATTGGCAAGCTAAGATTTGGGGACTGCTTCACGACCCAATACTCAAAGCCTTACATACTAACGCGGGACGAGGGGGCGAAGGTGCCTGGGAAAGTCTCGCTTGTATGGAAGGATGGGCCTCGCCGAAAAAAAGCAAGTCTCTGACAAACAGCGAATATAGTAGAACTTGGTTGGAACATATCGGCCTCTGCGACCTCCTGGCATCGGCAAGCGATCGCGCCGCCATCGGTCGAGTTGGAGTTCCCGTTGACTACGACGACAGCGGTATCGAACTCAAACACTTATTATCGGCAGAACCACTCCAACTCAAACTGGGGCAGTGGCATGACTGGTTAATGGAACTAGGAAAAAAGAAACGCGGAAAAAAGGAACGCGCCGACTGGTTATCCCAACTAGAAAAAATCTCAATTCCCGAAGAGATCCGCCAATGCGAAGACCCGCGAAAAGTCTTCTGGTGGTTGTGGCGTTGTTACGGGGAAGCGATAAGTCAATCTTTAAACAGATTAGATCGCAGCGATCGCACCATCTCCGAAGAACCCCGTTTGCCCCTGCTGCCGGCAGATACCAGAATACCCGACGCCTCCCTCTGGAGTCACGTCACCATGACTTCCGCCCTGGCGGGGGCGTTGACCGGCTACCACCGAGACGATGGGGCCTACCCGAAAAAAGGGGCGACGGTCAACAAAGACTATTACAAATCTCGGCCCCACGTTGCCATCTTCAGCTTTACTCCCGTCCAGGAGTTAATCAAAGCAAGTCGCAAAATGCGGGATTTTTGGGCCGGTTCGTGGATATTGCACTATTTATCCGCGAAGGTTGCCTGGGCGATCGCTAAAAAATACGGCCCCGATACCTTATTATATCCCTGCCTCTACCAACAGCCGTTAATCGACCTTTGGTTATTAGAAGAATATCCCGATTTTAGCGAGTGGATGGAAATGCCAGAAGACCGACAATTATTAACAGCAGGTTTCCCCAACGTTCTCGTAATAATTTTACCCGACAACGGCGACTCATCCACCGAGGCAGAAGTTAAAAACCCGGTCAAAGCAGCGATGCAATTTGCCGAACAAACTCTCAGAAGTGAATGGTTAAACTTAGGAGAAAAAGTCTTAAATTATTTGCAGGATGCTAACTGGATGCGCGACATTAATCTTAAGACTTGGGACGACTGGTTGGAGTGCCAGTGGCAAACTTACTGGACCGCTTTACCGTTAGGCGATGCTAAAGCAGAACTCCATCAGTCGCCGCGATTAGATGGAAAGAAAGAAAAGGAGGAAGCTTATAAAAATTGGGAAAAAGCGCAAAACAATTTTGCCAAACCCCCAGAAGATTTATTAGTTCAAGCGGAATATGAATTCGTCCAAGCAGTAATCAAAAATATGGAGGGAGAATATATCTCAAACCGCCAACCAAATTTAAACGTCGGTTCTTGGTGGGGCAGCATCTTTGACCAGACAAAATTCGGTCTCAATGCTGTTAAGAACAATCGCAATTGGCAACTACCGACAGCCTTCGGCCCTCGTTCGACAATCTCCGGTTTGGGGCCGGTAGTTCGTCCTGTTTCTCATAATAATAGAAAGGATTGGGCGACGGAGGGAGAAACCAGACAAACTTGGTCGAGAAATATGGGTTTATTCGACGGCATCGAGGAATTAAACGCTACGGAAGTTGTCAAGCGAGGGTTGCACAAAATCTTGCCAGAACTGCTGACTAATATAAATAGAAGCGAGTGGTATTATCCCGATTTAACTTCTGGAGTTGCCGGCTGGTTGCGCCAAATGGAAAAGGAGGAAAATGAGGAACAAATCACCGATTATCAAAACGCTTGTTTGGAAATTACTCGGAAATTTCCATGGAGTAGCGGCATCCCAGAATCTAGCTGGGGCATTCCTTGGGTAAAAGAAAATAGAAGCGATACTTGGAAGCATCCAAGATTATTAAATGCTGGTTGGGCGATTGAGGAATTTAACGCCAACGACGATAAAACTCCAGAAGAAATTAAAGGCGAATCTGACAAATTGAGGGGATTAATTAGCAAAAAATTCGCCCCCGGAAATAATCCCACTGATTGGTACGCGATCGCTGCTGGAGATGGCGACGGTATGGGCGAATGGTTAAAAGGAAAACCGCTAGATAATTACGAATACTACATTCCAGAAGCGCTAAAACCTCAATTAAACAGGTTGCGGGGCGATATTAAAGAAGCCTTTGAGAAGTTCTTAAAGCTCAAAAAACGCATGGGGCCTGCAACCCATAGCGCCCTCAGTCGCGCCCTCTTAGATTTCTCCAATCAACTATTACCATATTTGACCGAAAACCGCTATACCGGGCGACTAATTTATGGCGGCGGCGACGACGTTTTAGCCTATACTAATTTATGGGAATGGGATAGCTGGTTGTGGGATGTCCGCCAATGTTTTAAAGGAGGAAAAGACAGTAAAGATGAGTTTGATAATGATGGAGATTATTGGCGGTGGAAAGATGAGGAAAAATCTCTACCTAAAAACTTATCAAATCGTCCGTTATTTACAATGGGAAATAAGGCGACTATTAGCTTCGGCATAGTCCTCGCCCATCACTCGGTTCCACTGGCGATCGCCCTCGAAAATATGTGGGAAGCTGAGGAGGAAGCTAAAGAACATAAGTCTCCAAATGGTGACAAAAAAGACGCGGTACAAGTGCGAGTAATTTACGGCAACGGTAACGTTTTAAAAGCAACGGCAAAGTTTAAAGTTTTCCAGAAGTGGAAAGAGTTAATAACCGACGATTTAGAAAGTGCAATTTTCGAGCAAGCCGCGACCGTTTGGGGGCAACATCCGGCACCGATAGAATTGGCTATTCAGCCTTGGACTAAAGCTTTTTGTTCCCGGCGAGACTTCTTCAAAGATAACGACGAAAAACGGGATAATTTTGCAGAAAAACTAGGGTCGTTTATTGGAGACTTGTGGAACACAACCGAACCAGGAAATAAGTTGGATAAGGAGGTGCAAAATTGGTTAAAATTGGCAGCATTTGTTATCAGGAATCGTGAAATTAAAATCGAGTAACTGGTCAAGAAACCCTAACCGGCCAAGAAACCCGGTTTTTTCAAAAAACCGGGTTTCTGAGACACCGACAAAAACCTGGTTTCTGAAAGACCTTAACTTTTAAGGATTTGTAAAATGGATAAAAATTCAAAAACTACTCCCAATTCCCCATCCCCAATTCCCCATTCCCAAGCAATAATGAAGTGGTACGTTATTACGCCTTTAGACATATTAATGTTTAGAGATGCCAAACCGTTTACGCCCGGGGCAAGGGCCTGGGCGGGAAGCGTTTTCCCTCCCAACGGGCACGCGATCGCCGGTTCTTTGCGGAAAGCTTTTCGCAGAGACAAACTAACAATGAAAGGTCCGTTTTTCTGTCGAACCGAAGGGGAGGAAACAAACCTTTATTTACCTCGACCTTTGGGGTTTGTCGGTTCAAAACAGTTAGTTCCTTTGGAGTGGAAGAAAGACTTATCTTTAAACCAAGCTTTATGGGATAAAACTTTACCCTGCCCCCTGGCAACGGTACCCAGTAAAAACGATAAAGATAACGATGAGGAAGACGAAACAAAATATTGTCAATATCTGCCGGCCTCGGTGGTGGAGAAATATTTAAAGGAGGGGAAAATTGCCGACAGCGACTTGAAAACCGAAGACGATAGCGAGGTTAAACCTTGGAAAATAGAGACGCGGCCTCATAACGCGATCGCCCCCGGTACCCGCCAAGTCGAAGAGGCCGACGGGTATTTCGTGGAAAACGGAGTTCGGATGTTAGAGGGTTGGGGTTTGGCGATCGCCCTCGAAGAGGAAGTCAACGCCCCCGCAGTCATCCAGTTAGGAGGAGAAGGGCATCGGGCAATTTTAACTAGATGCCTGCAACTCGACTCTCAGTGGGAGGAGTTGCAGAAGCAGTCAAACGAAAATAAGGAAAAAGGAGGACGATGCATTGCTTATTTAGCGACGCCCGGAGTCTTCGAGAGGAAGCGGGGGGACGACAAAAGTTATTGTCGGGCCTGGCCGTGGGAGTGGCAGTTACGCTATAACGAAAACCCGAGTCAAGACCCGGGAGTATTAGTCAGCGTTGCCACGGCGAAACCTTTACCTATTAGTTGTAGGTTTCGGGATAGCGATAATAAAAGCATTCCCGCCCCGCAAGTCTTCGCGGCCCCACCGGGGAGTATGT
>CALKCV010000096.1 GCA_938083405.1 uncultured Microcoleaceae cyanobacterium
AAATCCAAATCTCCCTCAAAAATTTTAATTGCTGACGACCATTCTATCATTCGCTTGTTGCTCAAAAAACAACTTCAGACAGAAGGATACGATATCGCAGTAGCTACTAATGGTAAAGAAGCAATTCAAGTAGCAGAAGAATTACGTCCGGCCTTGATTCTTTGCGATTGGATGATGCCGGAGATGGACGGTATAGAAGTTTGCCGCAAACTTAAGTCCGATCGACAATTAGCTTCTATATTTTTTATTTTGCTTACTGCCAAGGGAGAAATTACCGATAGAGTGGAAGGACTCGATGCCGGTGCCGATGACTTTCTTTCTAAACCAGTGGAGCCCAGCGAACTTTTAGCCAGAGTTCGTGCCGGCATTAGATTATATGATTCTCAACAAGAATTCATAAAAACAAATCAAAAACTAAGCAAAACTTTGCGGGATTTACAAAGCACTCAATCTCAATTAATTCAAGCCGAAAAAATGTCTTCTCTCGGTAAAATGGTAGCTGGAGTGGCTCATGAAATCAACAACCCAGTAACTTTTATTCTAGGCAATTTAGTCCACGCTCATAACTATATTGAAGACTTGATAGATTTAGCAAAACTCGCTCTAAATTCTAGGGAACCCGAGATGATAGAAGCTGCCGAGGAGATGGAATTAGATTTTTTGATGGAAGATTTACCTAAAGTCTTAGATTCCATGCAAAAAGGTGCAAAGCGAATTAGCGAAATTGTGGTATCTTTGCGTAATTTTTCGCGACTAGACGAAGCGGAAATGAAAGAAGTTAATATACATGAGGGGATCGAAAGCACTTTGTCAATTTTACAGTCTCGTTTGTCGGGGATTGAAGTGGTTAAAAATTACAGCAATTTGCCAAATATTGAATGTTATCCAGGACAATTAAATCAGGTTTTTATTAATATTTTAAGCAATGCAATTGATGTTTTAAAAAATCCGAAAAATGCCTCCCCTTCGCCTTGCATTGAGATCTATACAGGATTAGCAAATAAAAAACAAGTTGAAATAAAAATATCGGATAACGGTCCGGGGATTGATGTTAAGGTCTTGCCTAGAATTTTTGAACCGTTTTTTACGACTAAACAGGTTGGCGCTGGTAAGGGTTTGGGATTGAGTACCAGTTATTCCATCGTAGTAGATAAACATGGAGGCGAACTTAATTGTGTTTCTACTCCCGGAAATGGAGCTATTTTTGAGATTTTAATTCCTATTTCTCAGAAGGGATAGTTGTTAGTGGTTATAACAATTAATAATTAATAATTAATAATTAATAATGGAGGGAAATGTGTGGGTTCCTTGTTCTGCCTTGCCCAAACCCTTTTTCCTCTCTTGATTTTTTTATGGTTGTTTATTGCGACTTGATATAAGTTGGTAGAACAGGCCGACGTCGCCTGTTATCCGAAAGGTTGGAACTAAATCGCTCTTCGCGATCGCTACAAACATTATGGCCATTGTCCCACGTTTCCTCCAATGGGGAAGATGGAATTTTTGTCAAGTATTAGGCGATCGCTTTTGAATTTTAGATTTTAGATGGAATAGGCTTCTTTCGAGCTAGAAGACAAAAGGACTATAACTGGGCCAATGGGCGTTATTCTGGAAATTGAGAAAAAACGCTCCAAAGTTTATCCGATAGCCAGTCAATTAAGAAGAAAATTTAGATTTTTTTTATTTTTTTGAGAATGCTTAAAAAAATATGTAGGATTGAGGAGATAGTCCCATAAACTCAGGCAAGATTGTTATGATGTTGTGGTATATTTAGGCAAAAATCAAGGAAAGAACCTAACCCAGCAACATAGCAGCAGCCAACAGACAAGACGAACTCCCGGCAGTAAAGGGACGGACCAAAAGTCGGTTCCTTGAGGCTCGAAAAGTCCCATGTCGAGGGCAAGCTGACAAAAAAACTAAAATAAAGCTCAAGTACAACATCACCTAAGAAAGTACTGTGCTAAAAAAGCAAGGATGCTATTAGGTAAAGAGGACATTTGTTTTTGTAACGCCAAAAATATTTACCGCTTCAAGGTAAGTAGGTATGCCAAAATATTTAGAGCCCGGATTTGCCCTTCCGAACAGACCTTCATCGCCTGTTCGGTATGTAATTAATTTTGCACCGGTACTTAAATAGCAGTAAAGTCAAATAATTGTAGTTTAGTAAAAATACAAGAAAGTCTAAATCTATGCAAGGAGTTTACAAAGATACCAAGGATGCAGGCGAAACCAAATCGGTTTACGATACAGAACACGCGAAAGTACAGGTAGAAGACGATCGCACTGGTACGAGTCTGGAGACCATCAAGCGAGCGATCGCCGATAACCTCTATTACATCCAAGGCAAACCAGAAGAATTTGCCACTTCCTACGATTACTACATGGCGCTATCCTACACGATACGCGATCGCTTGTTAAACCGGTGGCTAAAAACCAGCCAAACTTACTTCCATAAAAACGTCAAAACAGTTTACTATCTATCAGCAGAATTCCTATTAGGACGGCAACTAGGCAAAAACCTAGTCAGCGCCGGCTGTTGGGAAGTGGCCCGCGAAGCCCTAGAAGATGCCTGCCTAGATCTATACGATCTCCTAGAACAAGAACCAGAACCAGGCTTGGGCAACGGCGGTCTCGGTCGTCTGGCTGCCTGCTTCCTCGATTCCCTAGCCACCCTAGAAGTTCCTGCAGTAGGCTACGGAATTCGCTACGAATTCGGTATCTTCAAGCAGTTCATCGAAAAAGGCCATCAAGTAGAAAAGCCCGACAAATGGCTGCGCTTGGGCAATCCCTGGGAAATCCCCCGCCGGGAATATCAGGTGGAAGTAAAACTCGGCGGTCGAACCGAAGCCTACACGGATGACAAAGGCAATTATCGAGTGCGCTGGATTCCCGATCGCGCGGTCTTAGGCGTTCCTTACGATACCCTAATCCCCGGCTATCAAACCAACACGGTCAACACCTTGCGCCTGTGGCGGGCTCGCGCTAGCAACGAATTCGACCTCCAAGTGTTCGACTCGGGAGACTACAACCGCGCCGTGGAGGAAAAAACTCTCTCGGAGAACATCTCAAAAGTCCTCTATCCCAACGACAACACCTTCCAAGGCAAACAACTGCGGCTAGAACAGCAATACTTTTTCGTCACCTGCTCCCTGCAAGACATCATTCGCACCCACTTGCAGAGGAACCCCAGCTTGGATAACTTGCACGAAAAAGCAGCCATCCAGCTTAACGACACTCACCCTTCTGTCGGTATCGCCGAACTCATGCGCTTGCTGGTAGATGAATACGAGATGGAGTGGGAGCAAGCTTGGCATATTACTCAAAATAGCTTCGGCTATACCAATCATACCCTGCTCTCAGAAGCTTTAGAAAAATGGCCCGTTGACCTTTTCGGCAAGCTTCTACCGCGACACCTCGAAATCATCTACGAAATAAACTACCGTTTTCTCCAAGAATTGAAGGATCGCTATCCCGGCGATAAAAAGCGCATAGCCCGGATGTCGTTAATCCAAGAAGTCCCAGAGAAGCGAATTCGCATGGCTCACTTAGCAACCTTCGGAGCTCATGCGGTTAATGGGGTGGCTGCTTTGCACACGCAATTGATGAAAGCAGATGTGTTGCGCGATTTCTATGAGTTGTGGCCGGATAAGTTCTTTAATAAGACTAATGGCATTACTCCCCGTCGCTGGCTGTTAATTAGCAACCCGAAATTGGCGCTGTTGATTACTGAGAAAATTGGTCAGAACTGGATTACCCATCTCGACGAAATTAAGCAGCTAGAAAAGTATGCCGATGATGCCGAGTTTAAAAAGACTTGGCATCAAATTAAGCAAGAAAACAAACAAGACTTGGCTGCTTATATCAAATACCGCACGGGAATAGAGGTCAATCCCGAAAGTATGTTTGATATCCAGGTCAAGCGACTGCACGAATACAAGCGTCAGTTGCTTAACGTGCTGCATATCATTACTCTGTACAACCGGATTAAGCGCGATCCTAAGATCGATATCGTGCCTCGGACTTTCATCTTTGGTGCCAAGGCCGCGCCGGGCTACTACATGGCTAAGTTAATCATTAAGTTGATTAACTCGGTGGCAGAGGTGGTGAATAACGATCCAGATGTGGACGATCGCCTCAAAGTAGTTTTTGTTCCCAATTTCTCCGTATCTGTGGGAGAGCGCATCTATCCTGCGGCAGACCTCTCGGAGCAAATATCCACTGCGGGTAAGGAAGCTTCCGGTACCGGTAACATGAAATTCTCCCTCAACGGCGCTCTAACTATTGGTACTTTGGATGGAGCTAATGTGGAGATTCGCGAAGTGGTAGGGGCGGAGAACTTCTTCTTGTGCGGTATGACTGTAGAGGAAGTAAAAGAGTTGAAAGCTAAGGGATACGATCCTTCCGAGTATTGCAACTCTAACCCGGAATTGCGAGAGGTTATCGATCGCATCTCTTCTGGTTATTTCTCTCCCGGCCACCCGGATATCTTTAAGCCAATTATCGACTCGTTGCTTTGGGGCGACCAATATATGCTCTTGGCAGATTATCAGTCGTACATAGATTGCCAGCAACGGGTGAGCGATGCCTATCGCGATAAAGATAAATGGACTCGGATGTCGATTATTAATTCCGTGAATATGGGCAAATTCTCCTCCGATCGCACGATTCGGGAATATTGCAACGAAATCTGGAACGTCGAATCTGTTAAAATCGACATGGAAGCTTACAACCAGCAAACTGCGGGTTTGGGATTGAAGTGTAAGATTTAGCCCGTTCGTAGTGGCTGTTCGTAGTAATCGCTTTAGCGAT
>CALKCV010000097.1 GCA_938083405.1 uncultured Microcoleaceae cyanobacterium
CAAAATCCGCTGCCAACCAACCCCCTCGCCCACCAGAAACCGGGTTTTTGGGAAAAAACCCGGTTTCTCAAACCTCCTGGGGCATCCAAAGAACAACCCGCAAACCCCTGAAGGCATCGACATACCCCTCAGCATCGTCCCAGAAGCGATAGGCGCTGCGACAATACCCGGGATAGTTGCCCCAGGAACCCCCGCGCAGCGGCCGGCGAGAACTATCCCCACCAGATTCCCAAGCACTCCCGTCACTGGGGGCACCGTTATAATTAAAGTGCCAGACATCCTGACACCACTCCGAAACGTTCCCGTGCATATCGTACAAACCAAAAGCATTGGGAGGAAAACTGCCGACATCCGTTGTTTTTTGGCGATAAACGCCCTCGGGTTCCGAAGCGTAAGTGGAAGTACCCCAATAATTAGCCAAGTCCGTAGTAATAGTCGGACCAAAATGAAACGCAGTAGTAGTGCCCGCCCTACAAGCGTACTCCCACTCCGCTTCTGAAGGCAAGCGATAAATTTTCCCCGTCTTCTGGGAGAGTCGCCGGCAAAACTCCGTTGCCTGGTTCCAACTTACAGTCTCCACCGGGCGCTTTGCACCTGGAAAACCAGAAGGATTTTCTCCCATCACCGCTTCATACTGCGCCTGAGTCACTGGATGCTTGCCGAGGAAAAATGCGGGAACGTTTACTCGGTGTTGCGGACTTTCGTAGTCATTTCGCCCCTCCTCATCTTCTGGCGAACCCATCATAAAGCTTCCACCAGGAATAGAAACCATCTCCAGACTTACGCCGTTGCCGAGATTTTCCGCCAACACTTGAGCTTCTGCCCGAACTCGTTCTATTATCTCCCCCTCGCGGTTAACTTTAACAGTAGTAAAACTAAAAGTCGTCGTTGCGTATCCTGCAATTATCGGTTCCACTCGCCCTCGCGGCCGGTTGTTCCTCCTTGCCTCCGGCGACTCCCCGGAGTCCCGCGATGCCGTACCTCCATCCCAGAAACCTTTACCAAACACCGGCCCCGCAAAACCCATCCAACCTAGAACCAACCACAATAATACCGATCGCCTTTTGGTTAGTGTTGGCGACGCCAACGGAGGCGGTGTGGAAACCAAACCAGATCCCGCATCGCTACCGCCCCTCCTTGGAGTAATTTCCTCCCCAAGATCTAGACCTTCTATAAATTCCCGTACCAAATAAAACTGCCCCCCCTCAATGAAGCTATCCAACGGAGGGCGATCGCTCTGGTTCCCCAATTTATAAAAAGTCTTCGCCTCCGCCTCCAACAATCTTTTCCCCCGCAGCATCGCCTCTGGGTCGTTAGTCTTTGGTTTTATCTGTTTGACAACGCACCGAGGTTTCCCCGGCTTCTGGCAATCTTGAGCCAGATAAGTATCGCCGAAACAGTCGCTGCCGAGTTTTTGGAGGATGCGATATCTATTTCTCAGAGTAGTTCCAGCTTGCATGGTTACTGATTAATAAGAATTACGGACAGATTTTATCTGATTATCGTCTCCCGTGGGACCGTTCGATCGTTAATCGCTAAAGCGATTACTACGAACAGCTACTAACTTGGAAAAAAAGTTAGAGAAAACCCTTGACAATGCCTTTTTAATTTGTTACGATGGAATCGATGAGGAAGAACTAGCTACCTCTATGATGGGTTAAACCCCCCACTCCCAAATATTTATTCCCCGTCTCGCTTCTGGGGGACGAACCAGCAATTAACAATTAGGGACTTGGTGTTTAATAAAATACCAATTCCAACTATGAAGTTAATTGCTGTTGGGTTCCACTACGTTCCACCCAACCTACGCGCTTACTGGTATTTGATTTTTTGTCCAGTCCCTTACCTCTTAACAAACAAATAAACATCATCCCGTCGATAAGCAAGTTCAAAATCAGGAATATCCTGTAATTGAATCGCCAAAGCAGCAGCAAACTCCTTATTACTTTTCCATCCAGGATAGCGAAGATTTAACAACACATAATCGTACTCAATTAAATCCTCATTAGTAGGGGGGTCGTAATCCTTAGTCAACTTAATAAGTTGGCGATCGCTCAAATGGGGCGCAATTTCAGAAGTAGTCAAAACCCCTCCCTTAGTCTTCACCAAACTAACCGCCTCCCTCATAGCAGGCATTGTATCCAGAGTATCCAAATAAATAGTCCAAAAATAACCATATTTAGCCAAAGCCAAAAAAGCGATCGCCGACCAAAGAACCATCAATTTAGGCAATTGAAACTCAAGAAAATCGGAAATATTTTCAACCCCTTTTTTCTTAACCCATTTGCGCCAAACAAAGTACCACAAACCGCACTTACCATCCGCCAAAGTCGCAATTACAGAAACCAACAAAAAAGGCACGATCGGCACCGAATATTGATGAATCAAATCCCGTTGAGCATCAATAACCGACAAAATATTCAGCATCAGAACGGGCAAAGCCCCCACCAGAGGCATCCAATACTTAAAAGAAAGCCACCAAATAATCGGCGCAGTTAATAACAATAAATAAACAAAAGTAGCAGGCGAAAAAACCCGAGCAAAAACCGCATCCGGCCTTAATAACATATTAAGAATAATATCGCCAATAGAGTCGCCCAAATAAGTATAACGTCCCAAACCACCCGGTCCCCTACCCTCCTTAAAAGCCGGAATAACTGCTTGAGTAACGATAACAAACCAAGCCGATCCCAGAAAAAGAGCGATCGCGCCGCAGCGTCGTTTGCCATCGAAGAAAAACAACCAAAAACCCATAGCCGCCACAGGCAAAGACAAAGCATCCTTGCAACCCAAAACCCAGATAACAGCAACGCAAAACCAGAAAATCTTATCCAACCTAGCCGCCAAAATCGCCCCCAAGATCGCAGGCATCGCCATCACCTCTGGATGGAAATCGAACAAATTAATATTAAACACCACCGGATAGAGCAGATATACAATTGCCATCGCAAAAGATAATCGTTCGTTCAAACCAGCATGACGAGCCAAACCCCAGGTAGGCCAAGCCCCCATAGCCAGAGAGACAGCCTGGATAAATAACAAACAATAAACAGAAGAGAAAAGCTTATAGAAGAGCCCCACCGGATACATAGCCCAAGCCGCATGATTGCCCAAATGGTGAACCTCTAAAAACGAAGAAAAAGGGGTGAGACCTTGAGAGATCGCATAAGCCACCTGATCGTAAATTCCCAACTCAAAAGCAGTAGATTGAAATAGGAAATGTCGCAGACTGCTCAATATAAAGAGGACGACCGAAGCTAGAGCGATCGTCCAAATAAGGGGATGAGATTTGAAATTTTTTAAACTCAGCATTGTCAAACAACAATTAACAACGTTCCAAGTAACAACTAACAATTATTAATTATTAATTATTAATTATTAATTATTAATTATCAAAGCGATCGCTAACCAATAATATCTTCTAGCGCTTGCTTTAACTGGTCGAATTGCTGAGGAATTTCTTCCGCCCCCTCCATATCACCGACGGACTCCTCCAACTTCTGCCGCAGTCGATCTAGATCGTCCTGCATCGGTTGTAACATTTCTTGGTAGAGATTAACTCTGCCCCAAAGCTCTGCCACTGCCGCCTTACGTTCCGACAAATTCTCTTCCAACTGTTGGATTTCATTTTGTTGGGCTTCTTGTTCCGAAGATTGAGAATTAATCTCCTCCTCCTTCCCCGCTATCTCCGACTGTATTTGCTTAATTTCCTCATCAAGCTTTTGCACTTGCTCCCTAAGCCCGGCGATCTGAGCATCCACTTGAGAAATAGCCGGGCTCAAATCGATACTGTCCGGGTCCGTATCCAAAGGAATACCCTGTCGCCTGCGCAGAACAGACTGATGTAGATTCGTCGTATCTTGACGTTCTCGGAGATTGCGTTGAGAGCCCACCAAAGACTCATTTAAAAACTTGTAATTTTCCTGCTGTTCGTTTAATTCCGTCTCCAACTGTAAGCGATCGTACTCGCTAGCCGCAGCCATTTGTGCTTTTAGTTCCTCCATTTCCTCAAGCTGGAGTGCCAGTTCTTCTTCTTGGTCCTTGACAAAACCAATACTTTTTAGCAACTCCCGTTGTAACTCGTCCACCTTCTGTTGCAACTGCTCTATAGGCATTTTCTCCAAAGCTTCCAGATCGACCTTATCAGCCCCTTTATCTGTGGCCCCCGCCAATACAGTTAACTGTTGGGACAAATCCTCCTGAGCTTTAAGCTGGGAACTTAAACTAGCAGAATAATCCTGCTTCGACCCTAGCAAACTTTGTTGTACCTTCAACTCAGAGCGGAGTTCTGCCAAAGCTGCTTCAGCCTCCTTCCAAGAATTCCATCGGCCATCGATCTCATTTTTGAGACCATCGAGTTCTTGTTGTTGCTGCCCAGCGGCAGTTTGTTTTTCTTCCAAATGCTGCCAGTGTTCTGCCATAAGGCCCTGTAGCGAGCCCGTCGCTTCCAAAGAAGTATTAATACCTTCCCCCAAAGAAGCAGTAGGAGCGATCGCCCCCGACAACCAATCCAATAACTCCTTAATGTAATTAGACTGTTCTTCATCCAGAGAAGCAGTCCCCGAAGCCTGGCCCTTATTATTTTCAAACTCCTCAATTTCCGCTTGAAGTCGAGCCCTGGCAGACTCTATTTCTTCGCGGTCTCGTTCCACAGTTTCGCGCAGTCGCCCTGATTCCTCAACAACCTGACTAGCTTCCTGGCGTTGCTGCTCTAAGCGTTCCAACTCTCCTTCGAGTTCTTGGAGTTGCTCCTCCTTAGCTTGGAGCTCCATTTCTCGCCGATTAAGCTCTTGGGCCTGAAAAGTAAGAGAAGCCTTCCACTGTTCGATTTCTTCCCACTGAGTCTTAAACTTCTCCTGAGAGCGAGAGAAATTTTGCAAAATTTTTACAAGCTTAGGAGCAGCTTCTTGTATTTGCTGCACTTGTTTGTTGTTGCTTAAGTCCACCAGAACCAGTGCGCCCGGAGTAAACTCCTTAGCAGCTTCATCAGCAGGAATAGTCTCATCGCGCACCTCGGTCCAATTATTCTCGCCCCGCTGACAGGCCAGTAGTTTAAGGTCAGTTTTATTGCCACCAAGACCAAAGCCGCCTGGTCTTTTTTGTAATTCTGCTAGATACAGCACGCTGAGAGTCCTCTTGATGTCTGGTTTGCCAAATTTTTATAATAGTATTTTCCACCCTGGCAAAAATTATTATGGCCGGGCTAGTTTTTTCTAGTTTACCAAATTTTTTTTCGCAGGCCATCTTTAGCATTCTAATGGGCAATAATGAATTATACTCAAATATGCCCCCTTATAATTTGGTGCGTGGTTTTAGTTTGCGTGGTTTGAGTATTAGAACCCAATTAGACTTTCACCGCTTACATACATCGCAGTATCACTTCTGGGTTTAACATTATAATAACCTCGCCCCGACTATGACCTTAACTATGAACTTAACTATGACCTTAAATATGACCTTAAATATGACCTTAAAAATTGTCTGCGATCTTCCTCATTCCTCGGAGGCCACTTTCTTCTAGTCATTATTATTGTTTTATAAAGCTTAACCATTATTTTCCCTAAAAAAGTCCCGATTCCCAGCGTTCGTTACTGCTATGGAATCCTCGATCGAGTTTTTTCTTATTATCTCAAACTATTATATTTATTATGGTAAACTCGCCCCATCCATCTTTGTTCCCAATTTTTCTATTTTCGCAATAAGTTCTTATATTACTAAAGCTGCATGCAGGGAAATTTAAGTGAAATTGACATCCGGAGCATCCTGCAACTAATTGAGCTAGGTCAAAGAACAGGAGAATTATTTGTCGAGGCCTATAGTAAGCCCCAGAGCAGCAAAGTTGCCAAAAAAGGCAATTCTTCTTTATCTGGGCCCTCCTGGTTTGTCTTTTTTTTAAACGGTCAAATTGTTTATGCCACTCACGGTACAGATAGCCTGTCTCGTTTGAGAGATTACCTCCGGCGGTATCAAGGGAAAAAGGCCATTGACAGCATAAAAGTTCCCTCAATTGCCACAGCAAACGCTCCTGAGTATGGTATTTTATGGACTTTATTAGAACATAAAATTCTAACACCGGCTCAAGGCCGCAGCATAATCAAAAATATGATACATGAAACCCTCTTTGACCTGCTGAGTCTTCGTCGTGGTTCCTTCATTTTTGAAAACGGGCCCGCCTTAGCCCCTCAACTAACGACCTTGGAGATTAGCTCCCTCTTGGCCAAAATTATTCAGCAAGTACAGGAGTGGAATCAATTTTCTCCTCATATTCAATCACCAGATCGATGTCCCGCCATCGCAGATCCCGAGAAATTACAAAAAGCCTTACCTCCAAACACTTTTAATACCCTCAGTAATTGGGCAGATGGCCAGATTTCACTTCGCCAAATGGCTCGATACTTAAATAGGGACGTATTGACGGTAGCGAAGGCCATTTATCCCTTCGTACAACAAGGCTTAGTCCAACTGCTCGATCGCTCTGGGGAAGCTAGTAGCGAGGGCAAAAGAGCGTACTTACAACAGTACGCAAAAATCCCAAATGTTATCTGTATAGATGATGACAGTGTAATCCGCTCAAAAGTGGAATCCATACTCAATACGCATGGTTATCAAGTTACAACCCTAAGCGATCCTCTCGATGCATTGGGTCAAGTTTTTAAGCTAAAACCAGACTTAATCCTCTGCGACATAGCGATGCCCCAGTTGGATGGCTATGAAGTGTGCGCCATGCTTCGAAGTTCGAGCAGTTTTCGGCAAACTCCAATCGTAATGCTAACTGGTATAGATGGATTTATTGACCGAGTTAAAGCGCGGATAGTAGGAGCAACTGACTATTGTACTAAACCTTTTGGAGAAAATGAATTATTAATGCTGGTAGAAAAATATGTAGGGCCGGGACAGAACCCAGATTCTAAATCTAAGATATTATTAGCAAGGATGCCTTTTGATTAAAATTCAAGAAACAACTCTAAAGAAAGAAGGGGATGGCGATCGCTCAGCCATAATCGAGCTCTGTGGTGGCACGCGAAAATATTTTGGCTAGTCTTAGGGAACTGCTTAACTCCTTAACTCTCAACAGAGGGGAGTAAGAGAGTTTCGCTCTGTTTTTGGATTTGGGATGACAAATCGCGAAACGATTGTTATAGCTAAAAATAGGCGATCGAGGCAGAAGTGTTTCTCTTTTATTTTGTAGCAACGATGTTTATTTGAGTACCAAGTAAGCGAACACTCGTCCAACCCCGACCAACCCTCCGCGCGAACCATCTTAAAGTCCACAAAGCCAGAAACATTCAAAATCTCGCTACTATAGACGTATAGCAAAAATAGTGGCGTGCATCTCATATTTGTAAAAAACCGGAGACTGGAGCTTTCAGTCTTCGTCTTTTCCTTTTATTCTTACTCTGTTTTGAGATTGCTGCTGTATCTTGGGAAAAGGCCCCATACTTTGAAGTTCTCTCTCCAGAGAACCTAAAAAATAAGGTTCGACTTGTCGAAGTCTCTAAAATAATCATTGATTCTCCGTCGTAATTACTCTTTTGTTTGCCAGTTGCCCTAGGCGCAGAATAAAGAGAGCCAACGTTGCTCCAGTAGATCGTATTCGGTGCAACGCCAAGGACAAAGCTACAGGCCAAACAATAACAAGAGAGTTTTGGCGACTTAAGTTAAACCCGAGCAACCCCGAAGGAAAATATGAGTAAAGTTCTGGTTGTGGAAGATAGTGTGACCCAAAGGGAGATGATCTCCAACCTACTGAAAAATAGTGGCTTAACAGTGGCCGTAGCAGGCGATGGGGTAGAAGCATTGGCCCGACTTCAGAATACTATCCCCGATGTAGTGGTATTGGACATCGTTATGCCCAGGATGAACGGCTATGAAGTTTGTCGGCGGATTAAGTCCGATGCCAAAACTAAAAATATCCCAGTAGTGATGTGTTCTTCAAAAGGAGAAGAATTCGATCGCTACTGGGGCTTAAAACAAGGTGCAGATGCTTATATTGCCAAACCGTTTCAACCAACGGAATTGGTAGGAACAGTAAAACAGTTGTTAAGAGGTTAAAATACGGCGATCGTGGTAGGAAATCAAGACTTTTTACCCGGGCAAGGGCCAGAATCAACGGGTATCCAAGAAATAGAAAATCCCGAAGGCGAACTACACCTGCGATTCTATGTCCCATCAGGACACGAGTTTGCCTTACCCGCTATAGGCATTAGAGAGGTAATTTCCCAATCCCCAGAAGGAATGACAGCTATTCCTAATGTCTCTCCTTTGCTTTTAGGTACCTTAAATTTAAGGGGGCGAGTGATCTGGGTGGCTGACTTGGGTCAATTTCTTGGGGATGCTAATCCCGTCAATACCGATCGCCCTGACATTCCAGTAATTGCCATAGAAGACCAAGACAGTTTATTGGGATTAGCAGTAGATAAAATAGGGGGTATGGAATGG
>CALKCV010000098.1 GCA_938083405.1 uncultured Microcoleaceae cyanobacterium
ACTATGATAGCTGCTCCAATTATTCTTATGAAATGATGCCAAGGAAACGCAGAAAAAACCATGTTCTGTGTAAAATGTCCCTCCTCTTTCATACATTAATATTAATGGATCGTAGGGAGCGGGAAGGTCTATTTTTTGTACTGTGGTAGTATCTGCGATCGCCCCCCAGCGGAGATACCATTGACAAGTCTGTTTGATATTCTTGCGGAGTCGGAAGTTGCCTAAATGCTGTCTGAGTTGCGCGATCGCCTCTTCAGACACTTCTACCGACGGAGATATCTGTGCCGCCACATCGAAAAAGGGCCATAAGTTCGGACAATCTAAAGTGTTAGCCCAGAGAGACATACGTCTGAGGTACTCTTGGAAAAGGGCGACGTGAGAATCTATTCGAGAATCGTCTGCCCGCCAGTTAATTGCAAGGAGACGGTTGAGGGTGCTTTTAGTTAGCTCTTTGGTAATCATAGAATTAGTGTCTCAATAATTTTTACTAAAGCCTGAAGTTTGGATAGGTCTAAGTCTCCACTGGGAAGTTGCGTCGCTGCAAGTCCCAGCCACTTCCAGTTGTCGAAGGGATCGCGCATAATGTCGCATAGCGGTGCTAGATCGTGGGCACCGTAATGCTTGGGGGTTGGTTTGTTGTAACCCTTTTTCCAAGCTTCGGGATGGGAAGAACGGAAGGGAAGTCCTCGCTTCATCAGCGCTTGCTCTACATATTCGTGGGCAAAAATGCGTTGGAACGTGTAGAGGTCATCTCCTGACAAGGTATCTCGGACGGCAGATATCCATAACTCGGCAATTTCTGGATCTGCGGCAAATCGCGAGCGATCCACTTCTCAGGAACCCACAGCAATATCGTGTTCTTCGATAAAAACATGGTTGCGGACCGCACTAACGATGTTTTCGGGAATATCTAAATTGGCTGCTATTTGAGGGACATCATCCCTCATTCCTCTAATTTGTTCGTAAATTGCCTCAGCTTGTTCGTCGGGATCGGCATAACCTGCCCCAGTGGAACGTTTGTTTGGAGGGGGATTGGGTAAGCGCGAACTTTTTGGTGGTTTAAAAGCGTTCGCGCAGCGCCCTAGGATGCAACATCGCTTTTTGTTGCATAAGAGAACTGGGAGTATTAAAAGCCCGCCGTTTTCCTACCCTATTCTTGTATTCAACGCAGGCCAGAGTTGCCAATGTACGAGCCGACTCAGTTTTATGGTCGGCTCTTTTGTAATAACTCTGTGCTTCTTTCTCAGTCAAAGTCATAGCCTCGCCCACTTGCTTCACCACCTGTTCTGTCAATTCTCGTTTTTCCACTGTTTTATCTTGCATCCGTATTTTACTAACACTTCGCTCCACTCGGGCGCAAAATTCATGTCGATCGAGATTTTCATTTGGTAATTAAGGGGATTTCTACTTCTTCAACGCGCCAGGCAGCATAAGTTAGGGCTTCTTGCAAGTCTTCTTCTTCCAAATAAGGATATGCTTTTAAAATATCTGCTGTAGAATTACCCGATGCCATCAGTCCAACTATAGCGCCAACGGTGACGCGCAAACCTCGAATACAAGGTTTGCCACCCATCACTTCTGGGTCTAAAGTGATTCTGCTTAATTGCTTCATTTTGTATCTCCTGCGGTAGTTTGGATTGAGAGTAGGGGGTAAGCGATCGCTATAATTTAAGCTGTTCGATGTCTAAATTTTCAAATACCTTTTGTCAACTCCTGGTAGTGCGAGTATTTCTATCGCTACCATAAAAAATTAAATGCAAAGGCAGTTTATTGCTAAAACTAACTGCGGTTTCTATTGTAGGAATAGAGACGGATTTTGTCAACTGAGGCCCATCATCTTTGGTTCCCCTTCTCTGGGCCGACTACGGAACCTACATTTTTGCTGTAAAATAGAACCCGAACAATCAAATCTTAGGTACAATCAACCGATGTCAGATTCTACGTCGTGGAACGATCGCTCTTTATCCCTGATAGATGGCATAGTCGAAACAACCCTCAAGGGTCAAATTCGCTCTAAAGAACAAGTATATCAAATGCTCGTAGAGCAAATCGAAACGGGCAGCGGCGAAATCTTCGATCGCTGTCTGGCGGATCGCCTAGCAACGACCCAACAGCAAGTAGATACGGAAACCGACGAACTAAAACAAGCAAAAGCAACCCGCCGCCTGCGAGCTCTCAAAACGATCCGGGGCGAGTGGGAAAGGTGGCAAAAAGAAAATCTGGTCCGAGAAGCGATCGCCTCTTCCCTACAACAAATCTTCGCAGCCGAACCAGAAAACCGCCTAACTGTTTTATTAGGCGCCATAGATCCCAACCAAAAACAACCCCTGAGTTTAAAGCAACTCCAACAACTCGCCAAAGCCTTAAAATCGCCCCAACTACCCGAAACCGCCGACCCAGACCTAGAAAACGACCTCCAACAGTTCCACAGCGGCATCGCCCTGGGACTAGCTTGCTGGCAGCGACTAGAACCTCATCTAGTTAGCTGGATGTACTCTCGCTCTTCCCTCGGTTTTGGCGGCACCGGCGATCGACCTCGCCCCTGGGAGTTGTGGGCAAAACAAGCAAATAGTCCTTTCCCCTCAGCATTTTTTAATACCATCGCCCTCGATAAATCGATCGTAGAATTTGCCGCAACAATTACTATCGAAAAAAGAGATTTAGTAGAATTAGCCGTAGTTTTACAATGCCTCCAACGAGGGCTGGTTCAATGGTTCGATAAATTGATTTACGACGCTAAAGTAGGAACTAAACTTTCTATTTCTACTTTTTTAACCTTTGCCGCTATCTGGTGTCAGTTAGCTGATGGCTTCCCCAGCAATTCCAGTTTTGTTAATCCTTGTTTTCAGGTAGCCCTACAAATTCTGCGCGCCTTTTCTCGGCAACAATATTTCCCTCTTTATGGCGGTATTTTTGCTTCCTTTTCCGGGCAATATCTCAAAGAGACTCTCAGCTATCTAGACAAACCCATGCGCTTGGTTAAAGGCACTGAAGAAAAAGCGAGAATTTTAACTTTATTGGGTTATTCTCAGCAAACTTTAGGGAGCTACGAAGGGGCATTAGCTTTTCATGGAGAAGCTTTAGAAATAGCTCGGGAAATGGGCGATCGCTCTTGCGAAATTGCCAATCTAAATCATCTCAGTCGCACTTATGTCGCGCAAAAGGATTATGGAGAGGCTATTAATTACAGCCAGCGGGCTTTAATTCTTTCTCGGCAAGCAGGCGATCGCCAGGGCGAAGCTAATGCTTTAGCGAATTTTGGTTACAGCGAAGTTTTCCGAGCCAGGGCAGAAGAAACTATGGAATTAGAGGTTTACGAAAGCTCTATTAATTATCTAGAACGAGGTTTACAGTTGTCGGTGAAATTAGGCGATCGCCAAAGTCAATCTCTCTGTTTTAGCAGTCTTGGCATTGCCTATATTGTTTTAGAAAAACCAGAAGAAGCTCTCAAATATTTAGCCGAAGCTTGGCAAGCGGCACAATACACGGGAGATTTATATCTTCAGGGCGTGAATTTGGCTTATCTAGCCCGGGCTTATTATAGTTTGCAAAATTTCTCTAAAGCTATTTCTACTGGTTCCGTCGGGATGTATCTTTTGTCCCAAATTGGCGCTACCGAGTGGCGAGAAACTGCCGCTTTACTAACAGTTTTACAGGGACAGTTAGGAGAAGTTTTCCAAAAGGAATTACAACAACAGCGACCCCAAATTCTTCCGATTATCGGCGTGGACGGTTACGACTACATCCCAGAACTTTTAATTGAATATCGGGAATCTCTTCATTAGGTAATTGCTAATTGGGGATAGTCTCTCCCAAACAGAAACCGGGTTTTTTTGACAATACCAACGCCCTCAAGAAAAAATACCATTCGTAGGTTGGGTGTAGC
>CALKCV010000099.1 GCA_938083405.1 uncultured Microcoleaceae cyanobacterium
AATTTCCAACCGTTCAGCCGAGCCATTTTTTTACATTGTTCTTTATTCGTGGCAGAATGACGATTTTCCTTTATTTTGGTCATACTGAGAAAAAAGGGATTTATTACTTCCATTTTAAATCGCTCAAGCGATCGCTACGAACTGGAGCGATGCTCCTAACGGAGCGGCAACGCTTACGCCTGCGCCAAAATAGTCTTAAATATATCCAGATGGGAACTCGATTCCCCCAGATGACAAAAGTCCATCTCGTCCCCCCCCCATACTCGTGAACTTAGGTAAATGGCTCGGCATCTTTGCCCTATTGGCCTCCCTCTATATTCTCTGGCAAATTCGCCAACAACTGCTCCTGGTATTTACTGCAGTGGTCATCGCTACGGCTCTAAATCGAGCGGCCCGCTGGATGAGAAACAAAATCCACATCCCTCGCTCTCTGGCAGTCTTCATCTCGATCGCCCTCTTCATCCTCATTCTCATCGGTTTCTTCTTAATTATCGTCCCTCCCCTCATCAATCAATTCGAGGAACTTGCCGCCATAGTCCCCCAAGGCATCAATAAATTGAACGACTGGATCGATTTCCTAAAAGACCGATTGCCTGGAAGAGTGGTCCAGCAATTACCTCCCATCGATTCCGATCGCCTCCTCGAACAAGTCCAACCCCTAATGAATCGACTTCTCGGAGGGGCAGGAGCTATTGTGGGCAACACCTTAGGAGTGGCCCTCAGTATGTTGCTAATGATGGTTCTTACTTTAATGATGCTGGCCGACCCAAAATCCTACCGCCAAGCGTTTATGCATCTTTTTCCTTCTTTTTATCGCCGCCGAGTGGATGGCATTCTCGACAAGTGCGAAACTGCTCTGGGGGGATGGGTCATCGGCATTACGATCAATATGAGCGTTATTGCTCTATTGAGTTTGATTGCTTTGTTGATTTTAGGTATTCCTCTGGCCCCCGCCCAAGCGATGCTGGCGGGAATGCTGACTTTTATCCCTAATATCGGACCGACTCTCAGCGTCATCCCACCGATGGCGATCGCTCTTTTAGATTCTCCCTTAAAATCGGTTTCTGTTTTAATCGTCTATATCGTCATTCAACAAATAGAAAGCAACATTCTTACTCCTTATGTTATGGCTCAAAAGGTGTCGCTACTACCAGCATTAACTTTAACTTGCCAAGTATTCTTTGCACAATTTTTTGGTTTTTTAGGATTATTATTAGCCCTGCCTTTAGCCGTAGTCGCTCAAGTTTGGATTAAAGAAGTATTAGTTACAGATATTCTCGACGAATGGCGATCGCCTGATGAAGATTCGAGTCAAGAAAGAGCGGATATTGTGGAAATAAGAGATATGCGATCGCCCCCTACTCCTGAAGCGATCGAACCATAAAATTTTTGGTAGTGGGTCACAAGTAGTGTTCTAAGCTCAAAATCTACTGTTGTAGTAATCGCTAAAGCGATTTAGAAATATCAATCGCTAAAGCGATTACGTTAGAACTGTCACTACATCTTTACCACTACCAAATTTTTGTAGTAAGCGCTGGTTCGCGAAGCTCGGGAGCATCGCTGTTGTTTGTAGTAAGCACTCTTCGCGCTTAAAATCAGATGCTTATGGCAATTTTAAAGTTAAGGTGCGCGCTGCGCACCCTGCTTGCTTGAGCGTAATCGCTTTAGCGATTGATATCTATGAATCGCTAAAGCGATTACTACGAACACTGTTTTTTTACATGACTGAAATAGGATTGCTATACGAACTGCCTAATTAACATACAAAAAAATGATCGGAACCATTGCCGAAATTAATGACAAAATTCACTCCCAAAAAGCCACAGTTAAAACAGTTGAAGAAGTAAAAACCCTAGTCGCAAAAAGCAGTATCGAGCAAGTTGCCAAAGAAGTCGATGTGATTACCTGCGGCACCTTTGAACCGATGGAATCTTCCGGGGCCATTATTAACCTCGGACACACCGACCCCCCGATAAAAATCAAATCTTGTTGGTTAGATGGAGTTTTAGCCTACTCCGGTTTTGGGGCAGTAGATTTGTATTTGGGAGCTACTCAACCCACAGAAGATGGAGAAGAACTCAAAGAACGGGGGGGCGGCCATGTAATCGAAGACTTAATCGCGGGCAAACCAGTGCAACTGCGGGCAGTGGGGCAAGTTACCGACTGCTATCCCCGCGCTACTTTTGAAGGAACTATTACTAAAGACACGGTTAATCAGTTTTACTTATTCAATCCCCGGAATCTATATCAAAACTTTATAGTTGGGGCGAATTCGGGCGATCGCACCTTATTTACCTACCTCGGCCCCCTGCTGCCCCACTTAGGCAACGCCGTTTATTCCAATACCGGGGCCATTTCCCCCCTCTTTAACGATCCGGAATTAGAGGCCATCGGTATCGGCACTCGCATCTTTCTCGGTGGCGGCATCGGTTACATCACCTGGGAAGGCACCCAGCATTTCCCCCTACAAAAACGCCTGCCCAATAAAACCCCCATCGGTCCATCTGCAACTTTGGCATTAATTGGCGATGCCAAACAAATGCAACCCAAATGGGTGCGGGGTTGCTATTTCAAAAATTACGGCCCTTCCTTAATGATTGGGGTTGGGGTTGCAATACCTGTGGTAAGCGAAAAAGTAGTTGCCTGTTGCGCGGTAGAAGATAAAGATATCGTCGCCCCAGTGGTAGATTTTTCCATCCCGCGACGGGTTCGACCGACTTTTGGTTTGGTGAGTTACGCGCAATTAAAAAGCGGGCGCATCAAAATAGAGGGCAAAACCGTTAGGTCTGCCCCCTTGGCGAGTATTTTTCTCTCCCGTCAAATTGCTTTGGAACTAAAAGAGTGGATAGAAGCGGGGAAGTTTACTCTCAGCGAACCGGTTGCCCCCATTCCCAAAGAGCGATCGTTTTTACCCTTTTTGGATTTCAATCCTTAGTAGGGTTAGTTTTTTAATTAATTGTCCTCTGGATTTTTCTGGCGCTTTACAGGTTTGGGGAGTGTTTCTTTAGGGTAAGATGCCGTTTCTGCCCTGGGTTTGCCCTCACGATAACTGCGAGAAGAATCATTTCTGTTATTAGAAAATCTTTGTTTGCCTTTATTAAAAGGTGGGCGACTTTTAACAAATAAAGCTCCAATATCGTTACCGCGTTCTATGACTAAAGACCTACCTTCTAGCTGAAGGTGTAAATCCCAAAAACGATTGACCGGGCGATCGCCTAAACTACCTTCAAGTTTGAGCTTAAAAAACTTAGGCTTATCTTCCCCTTTTCGAGGTGATTGTTTGATTTTGATGATGGCATATTCTTCTTCTTGGGATTGATAAATTACCTCGCCGCGAACGGAAAAATACCCTTCTTGAATTTCGGAAAATTCCTCCAAGTCATCCTGGGACTCTGCTTCTACGGCAGTTTGGGAAACAGTTGCTTCTTTATTTTCGCCTTCTATTTCTTCTGCCTCTTCTGCTTCTTTATCCGTGGCATCGATACCATTTTGTTTGAGAGTTTCTGGCTCCCAGACGCCCATAATTTGGACGTGCAAGCTATCATCTTGCTGTCTGGTGCGGGGATAGACTACCCATAAATGGTCTTCTTCTAAGTTCAGATGGTTTTTGAGCAAGCTCATTACTCGGCCGAGCAATACGGCATCTATTTCCGTACCGTCTGGAGTGAGGAGCATACCTTTGGTAAACTGCTCTGGATCCGGAGAGTAGCGACCTCGGACTAAACCAATAGCTCGATATTGCTTCGGTTCGCTGGGGGGAGCGATGGGGTGGTCTCGGCTTAAGGTTAAGATACCATTGGCCAAGGAGCGATCGCGCAGCGTTGCGGATGCAACATCGCTCGGTTCATCGGATATGGAAGACTCTTTCCCCGGTGGGGCAGCCTCTGCTGCCGGAGGCGGCGGCGTTGCTGTTTGCTCTGCAGTTGTTTCAGTGGTTGTTTCAGTGGTTGTTTCTGCTTCGTTACTGTCCTTTGGCCCAGATGTAGAAACCGGGGCATCTGGCTGTTCCATGGCCTGTTCTGTTACTTGGCCTTCCTCGGCGGGCGCGGACTTGCGAGTTTTGGAGGAGCGGTTGGGAGAAGAATTCATTTAAAACCTGCTGTAAAATACCTACACAATTCTGGCAAAACGTGGAAAAACCAAGTATAGACCAGTTTTGATGCTTATTTCCTGCTTCAACCTGAGAGGTCGGCCTCGGTCAGTTCACAGGCGTAACTTCGGGTACAGCCTACCCTAGTTTTTTGATTGACGAACCCGTACTGAGAAAGTACAATCGCCGCGTTTAAGTCGCGGTCTATTGTTGTTCCACAGTTAGGACAGTTGAAAGTGCGGTCGCTTAATGTTAATTCTTGGTGAATATGACCGCAGTGATGGCAAGTTTTGGATGATGGAAACCATTGGTCAGCCAGTACAACAGTTCCGCCGTTGGCAACAATTTTGGTTGTCAATCGTTGTCTGAATTGATAGAATCCCTGGCGGGCTACTGAGTAGGCTAACCTTCCATTTTGCATCATACCTTTGACGTTTAAATCTTCCAGACAAACGTGCTTGATATTGCCTGCTAAATCCGTGGTACTCTTTTCGATAAAA
>CALKCV010000100.1 GCA_938083405.1 uncultured Microcoleaceae cyanobacterium
TTTTCCTCAATTTCTTTAATCTCGAAATCCTTCGCCATATCCTGCATTTTCTCAATAATCCCATCCCAATGTTTCTTCGCCTCCCGGTCCAATCTCAAAGCTAATTGTTGTTCTAATTCGATTGAAGTTGCCATAACTAAACTGCATCCTCCCTTAATACTAAATGAAACTCATTACATATTTCTATTTGACCGAAACCTTCGCAGGTTTTCTCCCCGACTCCTCGAACTTCCAACCGGGCTAACTTCTCCTCCCACAAATTGAAATTTTCCGTACTAAATAAATAAACACCTCCTTTATTAACAATTAAATCTGTATCTTTTTGCAAGCCCCAGGCCGCATTCCAGCCGCAAAAATAATCGTAACTGCTATAAGCTACTTCTAATTCCAAACTGCCATCTTCAACATCGGCGAATTGTTTTAACATTGCCTCTGTTATAACAGTAGTCCGCCGCCAATTTTCAATTAAAATTGCATCGGATTGTAAATTAATCGTAAAGTAGGTTCGCTCTTCGTTGAATTTCCCTTCGCTGCCAGGATTAAATATTTGCCATTGGTTCCATCTTTCTTTCAGTTTTTTATTAAACCGATCCGCTCTAGTTTTAACATCTGATTTAATTTCTGTCAAGACCGATTCAATTTCCACTTTTCCCAATCCCCGGGAGGTCGAACTGCCGAACCGCAGGGATTTTTTATGAGAATTAATGAAGTTTTTTAGAGACTCTGCCAGGGGTTCGTCCTCCAGCAAAATTGCGCCGATAAAAGTAGTTGGTTCTCGTTCTTTTCCCTGGACTTCATTAATAACGTGAATGCTATAAAGAAGCTGGTCTTCCGAAGTTGCCCGGCGGCGGTTGATGCCGACTCTGGTTAATAGTCTGGTAGAGACGGAAAGGGAACGGTAGTCTTTGATAAGTCGTAATATTAGGTAGTCTTTGATAAGTCGTAATATTAGTAGGTGCATTTTGTTGACTGCCAGGAAGTAAAGTGTAAAAATTCCTGCTTCTACCCAATAATTACAATAATAAAAACCCGAAAAAGGTTCCACTCGGCCGCCGTCATAGGGGCAGTTGGGGTCGTAGAGGCGATCGCTCTTTTCCGCACAAAAGCGATCGATTAAGGTATCAAATACTCCGTAACCGTCTTTGGTTTTAAAACCGGGTTTAGTTTTGGAACTAACTGCGGTGGTCGGCATTATGCGGACTTTTTCTTTTCCCTTTTGTACTGGATAGGCGTTTTGAAAGATGGCGGCATTTTCATCTAAAAATAATTGTTGAAAATCTCCTCCATTTTCTGCGAGGTTATTGTTGTTTTGGTTGGCGAGGTCAACTAATAGATTGGCAATGGTTCCTCGAATGACCGAACCAGTAATATAGTTCTCCGTTTCGGAAACCGATCCACCCGGTTTCCGTCCCCCGATCGCCAAAGGAGATTTAGCCGTAATTGTCAGTTGAATTTGGTGCATATTTTTTCGTAAAACAGGCGTCTCGCCTGTAGCGTAGAACAGGCGAGACGCCTGTAGGGTAAAACAGGCGTCTCGCCTGTTATTTATTAGCTGTTAATTGCTTCCAAAGGTTATTATCTATTTCTGAGGTTTCCAATTCCCATTTCAACCATCCCAAACCGCTAGATTTACTCCCGCCAAAAGCGTTTATATGACGCAAGGCCGCTAAGATTAAAAGTTCGGCATATTTGGGACAATTGGACCGAAAAATCATCTGCCCCGTAAATCTGAGCTTGAGGTTTGGTGGAGAGGTTTCCAGCAGAAATAGTTTTTGGTCTTCAGCAACGCGCAGATCGCGATTAATTGTGACTCCAGGACGCAAAACTTCCGGCAAGTTTTCCGGTTCTTCCGCGCAAATTAGGTCGTCAAAGATTACTCGCGATCGCAAAACTGTATTGCCAAAAATCTGACAAATCAAACAATGATGTCTGTCTGTTTCTGCATCCGCCCCCACTCGATAATCTTCCCGGTGGAACCTGCTTTCTTCCTCTTGGGGAAATTCCGCCCTTTGGGGGCACATAGTATCCGCCTTGGGGGAGTCGCAAACGGGCCATCCGATGCCCCGGGCGATTTTTTCGCACTCGTGGCGGACGCGCCCCTTGACTTGGGAGGCGGGAATGAGAAGTTTACCCCCTGCCGTCCTGGCGATCGCCTTGTCCGCGAGGGAACCGGAGGAACCCCCAGCGCCTACGCAGAGGGCTGTTTGGACGATGGCGGTTAATTCAATGGTGCGAGTATTTAGTTCCAGGTAGTCGCTTAGGTTAATCATGGTTGTTAATTGTCAATTGTTAATTGTTAATTGTTGGGTTCCGCTATCGCTTCACCCAACCTACGAACCTCCTCTTTTTCCTCTTCCTTTTCTATAAAAGGATACAAATCTACTAACTCCCGCCATAAGGTTTCGTAAATAGATTTATCGCTGTTTTTTCCTCCTTCTAAAAACATCCACGGGGCTAAATAACCGTTATTAGTTTTCGACTGACACCACGCTTCCTCGAAATTCTCGAACAGTAATTCCTGGGACTCTTCATCCAAGCGAGCTCGAAAATATCGATAATTCAAAATTGCCATCTTTTTTCCCTGTTCTAAAAAACTCCGCATTTGATAGAGTTGGGTTCTCGGAAAACCAGACTCTTTTAATGCTTTGGCAGTCTCTAATATTCCTCCAATTTCATACAGCGTGTAAGGAGATCCGTAGAGTTTTAAAGTTGGCTTGTCTTTGGTTTCTATGGTGAGACCTTCTTCTCGGA
>CALKCV010000101.1 GCA_938083405.1 uncultured Microcoleaceae cyanobacterium
GTCTCATACACTCAATTCTAAAAAACTTACCCTTGCAAGGGAGAGGGGGGAGGGAGACAAGGGAGAGGGGGTTGTTTTTACCTACTAACAACTAACAACTAACCACTAACCACTAACAAAAAAGCGGTAGGTTTTTGGGAAAGCTTTCTTATGTGACGCGATCCCTAAAAAAAGTTCTGGTTAAAAGTACGGGTTCTTCAGCGTCTAAAGGTAGAGAAACAGCCCTAGAAAATTACTACCGCAGATAGATACGCTTTAAGTTGTTTTACGAGTAAAGTATTTAGTTAAAGCAAAAAACCAAAGGCTCGACTCGAAAACTGGCTGACGCTAGACCTTAGCAAAAAGCAGATTAGAAAAGAGAGCCTAAAAAAAGCAGACATCGAGATTAAGAAATCCGTTGAGGGCTTATTGGAGGTTTCCTGCCAAAGGTAGCTTGCTGTCAACCCCCTTACTTAATATTCCGGTATAAGGAATAAGGAGTTTTTCTTATGAAGTTTTCTTACTTGCCGAAAGTTATTGGAACCAGCGCGATCGCCGCTGGTTTGACTGTATTATCCAGCAGCGCCAATGCCCAAGCTCGGTTTGATACTGAGCAATACATGGCTCAGTATCAAACCGAGCCTTCAGAATCGGTTATTGAAGTTAACGAGGCCCAAGAAAACGTTAACGAAGCGCAGCAAAACGTTAACGAGGCTCAGGAAAATGTGGGAGACGCGCAAATCAACACGGTAGAAGCCCAAGAAAACGTTAACGAGGCCCAACAAAATGCTAACGAGGCCCAGGAAAACGTTCGGGACGCGCAAGTCAATACCCTAGATGCCCAGGAAAATACCAGAGACGCGCAAGAAAACGTGCGAGATGCTCAAAGAAATCTCCAAGAGACAGGAACCAAAGCAAAAGACGTTATCGAAAGCACTGGAGCTGCAGCCAAACAAAATTTAGAAGCTGCAGGAGAAGCAACGCGACGAAGTGCCGAAGACGCAACTCAGAAAATCCAAGAAGCTTCGCAAGAGGCCCAACGCAATATCCAAAGAACCTCAGAAGAAGCCAGACAAGAAATGGCTGAAACTGCCGAGGAACGGGAAGAGCAGAAGTGGGCTATATTAACTCTCTTCGGTGTTTTAGCTTTGTTAGGAGTGGGTTTAGTGGCGCTGCTGGCGGGCAAGAAAAGTCGTTCCGCTCGGAAAACTGAGTATTACAGCCATAGCTTGGAGTCCAACGGCCGCGACCCTAGCGTACCCAACCAAAAAAGAACAAAAGTTGTAACCACTAGCACTCGGTTGTCCAAGTAGGAATTAGAACAATTAGGGCGATCGCTTCCATCGCCCTGACTATTTGCTTATGGTTACTACCCTGGACGATCGCCCATCAAACGCGATCGCTCCCTTAATAAAATTCCCCCCAACAAGCTTTGTGTTGTTGGGGGGAATTTTTAATGCTGGTATGACAGGCTAGTTTGTAGTAATCGCAAAGCGCGATTTATCAAGTTTGTAGTAATCGCGCTTTGCGATTTATAAAGAAGAATCAATCGCGCTTTGCGATTACTACGAACAGATTACTACGAAGGGCTCCAGGATTACGCTAGAACAGTATTAACTAACAACCGCAATTACTCCGGCAATGGCAGAAGCTATACCAGAAACCAAGGCAGTAGAGAACAACCACCAAGCAGCAGTAGCCGCCGCTTTGCGAGTTTCTTCAGCTTGTCGCTGGGCATCTTGCTTCATTTTTTCCATCTGCATCTTGGCTTGCATTTGGAAGCGTTCGGCGCGCTGGAGGGCTCGGTCGCGAGTGCGTTCCGCCCGAGCTATAATCATATCTGCATCCGTCTTAGAGATATCGTCGCGAGAACTCAAAATCGCTACAACAGTATCGCGGTCAATACCAGAGAGGCGATCGCGCAGGGCTTCAAACCCGGCATTTGGGTCGTCAAACAAAGTCCGAAAGTCCCGCCCGATACCGTCGTAATCGAGTTCCGGTCGGTCCAAAGTGTTGAGATAATCGCGAATTCGGGCAAAGATCCGCTTGACCTTCGTTTCCAAATAGCGTTTTACCCGCTGCAACTGCTCCATAACCTCGTCGCGAGCTTCGGTAATGCGATCTACAATCTGATGGACATCTTCTTGGGTCATGTCTTCTCGCTGGGAGAGCAGGGCTACTAGAGTCTCGCGATCGAATGCAGAAAGGCGATCGCGCAGGCTCTCCATACCTGCACTCGGATCGTTCAGCAGCAGCTTTACATCCCGCTTGATACCTGTGGGACTGAGTTCTGCTTTATCCGTCGAGCGCAAATAATCGGCAACGGTACTCTTGAAATCTTGTACTTTTGCCTGAGTCCGCCGGGCCGCTCGTTGCGGCACTTTCGCAATGCCGCGCAAATTGTCCAATACTTCATCGATAGTCTGTTGGATTTCCGTTTCGTTGAGGTCTTGGCGCTGCGCTAGCAATTGCACTAGGGTATCGCGGTCCACCTGGGCCAACCTTCTTTTTAGCGATCGAGCCCCTGCTTTGGGGTCTTCAAACAGTTTGTTTAAATCGCGCTTAATGCCTGCGGGATTGAGTTCTGGTTTGCCAGTCTTGCGCAAGTAAGAGGTTAGAGCGAGCATAGCATCCTCGTACTGTTTCTTAGCTTTGCCAGCCAAGGCTTGGGGCTTAGAAGAGACCTTAGTCCAGGTTTCTTCTACGCTATCGAGAACTTGCTCTACTTGCTCCTCGCTAAGATCGTTACGAGCAGTTACCAGTTTGACCGCCGTATCGCGATCGAAACGACTCGCTCGCTCTCGAAGAGCCGCTATTCCTGCTTGCGGGTCGTCTAAGAGAGTTTTCAGATCCCTTTCGACACCTTCCGGGCTCAGTTCGCCTTTACCGGTATCTCGCAGATAGGAAAGAACTTTTAGCCATTGGTCTTTTACGGCTGCCTTGGCTTTTTCCTGTTGGTCTCGGCTTTCTAATAATACGCGATCGCGAGCGTTCTCTAGCTCTTGAACTATAATCGCTACATCTGTCGGATTAATATCTCCCCGTTTCTGCAAAATTGTTTCTAGGGTGAGGCTATCGAACCCCGATAGGCGATTTTTCAGTTGCTCGAAATTGGCTTCTGGGTCTTCGAGAATTGGCTTGAAATTTAGCAGAATTTTCTCTTTTGTCAGCTCTTCGGCGGGGGTAGTTGATAGATATTCCTCCACCTCTGCTCCCAGTTCGATTTTAGTTTCTTGCTCTGCTGCTGCTTCTGCCTGGGAGATGGCTTGCAGGCGAAGGGTCTCTAAGCGGTTGGCCAGGTTTTTAATTTGGTCTTTGGTGAAGACGCCGCGATCTGCCAGCATTTGGGCAAAATCCGAGCGGCTCATTTGTCGCAACTCTTTTGCCAGCAGTGTGGGGTCTGCGTTCGGGTCGTAGATGATGCTGCGGAAATCTCGCTCTGCTTTCTCTGGTGTCATTTTCCAGGGATAAGTGTTTGCCAGATAATTTTCTATATCCGTCCTTACTATACTCCCGGAGCGATCGTCGCTTGAGGGCGTAATTTTCTTGACGGACTCGCTTGCTTCTTCTGGAAGCCGCTTGAGTTCTTTGATAATTTTTTCTACATTGATGTCTGATATATCCGTGCGTCCCATTACCATTCCCACTAGACTGTTAGAAGCCATAGTTAGGGCTTGGGATAGGGGACCGTTGCTGTCTTCTCCCGAAGAGTTCTCTGCCTCGCTGCGACCGCGCAATTCCTTGACTAACTCATCGAGTTTTTGACTCAATTGTTGCCCTCCTAGATCTGTTGGCGTCGCTTCGGAGATAAATTCTTTTAGCTGACTCATCGCATCCTTCTTCGAGGGCATGCCATCCAAGCTGGTTTTCCAAACTCTCTCTAGGCGATCGGCAAGTTTGTTTATCTCCCGTGGCGATAGATCGCTGCGACTGCTGACTAAATCGACAAAAGTTTGGCGGTCTAGATTTCGCAAGCTTTCCTTATCCGCTAGTTCTGCCAAAGTGGGATCTTCTTTAATAATTTTCTCAAACTCGGAGGTAATTTCTTTGATATTTAGCTGGGGCGGACGCAAGCCTTCTAGGTAGTCTTCTACTTTTTCTCGCAAGCCTTCGGGATCTACTGCCGAACTCAACTCGCGACGCACGGCCCCCGCAGCCGCTTCCGCTGTTTTTACTACTTGGCGGCTGGCTGATTGTCCTGCAATAGCTGCAGTTGCCGTTCCTACCAAGGCTTGAAAGCCGGAAGTTGCCGAATTTACTATGGAACCGACCAGGGAACCTACCGTGGTAGAGCCCGCCCACATCAGCAGCGAGAAATAAGTCGCCCAAATTACTAAACCGAGAATTGCTCCAGATAGCGGAGAAAAATACAAGCTCAGTTTCACTGCCAACCAGCTTGCCACAAATAGGGCGATGGTTACGCTGATTAAGGTTGCAAGCCCTAGACCCAAACCGATCTTCTTAATAGTACTGCCCGCACTACCGGAATTGTCGCTATTCGATGAAGAGGAAGAAGAAGAAGAAGAATCGGATAAACCTCCTATGGCAGAAATTCCTGCAGCTACTCCTAGATTAGTCAGCAACATTTGGATAGCAAAGGCTAGCACTACTCCAGCTACTAAGGTGGTAAAAAACTGGGGACCTTGATTGATTGCTTGTGCGTTTTGGGCTAGCTCTGCTCCCGTTTCTGGCTCTATTTCTACTTGGGCGAGTAATAATGCTAGATTTTTTATCCCTAGCGGTATGTCTAAATTTGGCAACATGATTAATCCTTCTTTATTTTTTTATGGATTTGTGTACTATTAGTTTGGTTTGGCGCCATTTGCAGAGTTTAATCCCGGCAAACTGTATTTCTGTAGTCTAATCTTCATTAGGATTACTTGTCAATTCATCTACCCCAAGGTAGAAAAATAGGTACTTTTCCTCGGTTTGCACTAAGATTTCGCTTTTCCGCCTCAACAAAACTGAGTTTTCGCATCTATCTAAGGGAATAACTTATATCAATTTTGTAGTAATCGCAAAGCGCGATCGATCGATATGAATCGCGCTTTGCGATTACTACGATCGCCCTACTCACCTGCGGACCAAGGTTCCATGAATTTCGGATAAAGAGTTAGGCCGCCGTCAATAAATAAAGTCTGACCCGTGATATAACTCGCGTCGTCAGAAGCTAAAAATGCGGTAACTGCTGCCATTTCTTCGGGAGTGCCCACCCGTTTCATGGGAATATTGCTAGCAACTTCTTCTCGTTTTTTGGGGTCTTCGGCCCAGTCTTTATTAATATCGGTAGCCGTGGCTCCGGGCCCGATCGCGTTTACCCGAATTCCGCGATCGGCATATTCTAGAGCTAAGGTTTTGGTCATGTTTTCCATGCCCCCTTTGCTAATAGAATAGCTGATATATTCCGGTCGCGGAATAATTTCGTGAACGCTGGAGACGTTAATAATTATTCCGCCATTTTCTTGTTTTAAAAACTGTTGAATTGCCTCCCTGGCACAGAGATAAGCTCCCCGAAGATTAACGTTAATTACTTTATCGAAATCGTCAGTTTCTACGCTGTCCGATTCGCTGCTAATTTGAATGCCTGCGTTGTTAATTAGGATATCGATGCTGCCCAATTCTTCTACAACTTGGGCTACCATCGCCACGATTTCTTCTTCTTTAGAAACATCGCAATCAACGAGAATATTTCGACCCTCGCAACCGTTAGTTTCAGAGCAAGCTTCTTTGATTTGTTCCAGGGTTTTATCTGCTTTTTCTGGCTTTTTGCGATAGTTAATCGCCACGTTTGCACCCTCAGCCGCCATCCGAACTGCGACGGCACGACCTATACCAGAAGTGGCACCGGTTACTAAAACATTTTTGCCTTTTAATCCTTTCATCAAAATCTCCTTAAACAACGAACAATTAAGTTTCCCATAACAGGCGAGACGCCTGTTCTACGTTTTCCATAACAGGCGAGACGCCTGTTCTACGTTTTCCATAACAGGCGAGACGCCTGTTCTACGTTTCCCATAACAGGCGAGACGCCTGTTCTACGTTTCCCATAACAGGCGAGACGCCTGTTCTACGTTTCCCATAACAGGCGAGACGCCTGTTCTACTAATTTACCCGATCGCAATATTCGCTTCGCTGGCGAATCATTTTTGCTACCAAACCGGTCCAACCGGTTTGATGAGAAGCGCCCAAACCGGCACCGTTATCGCCGTGGAAATATTCATGGAAAAGAATGCTATCTTGCCAGTGGCGATCGCTCTGAAATATTTCCGTACCTCCATAAACCGGACGCCTGCCATTTTCATCTTTAAAGAATATCCTCAGCAGTCGTTTTTCTATTTCTAAAGACACCTCCCAAAGACTCAACATTTTCCCCGAACCGGTCGGACATTCTACCTTAAAATCCTCCCCGTAATAAAGATCCAATTTTTGGAGAGATTCGACGATTAAATAATTTATCGGAAACCACACCGGACCTCGCCAATTAGAATTACCTCCAAACATTCCGCTAGTAGATTCTGCTGGTTCGTAATCTACTCGATATTCTTCGCCATTTCTGGCATTAAAAATATAGGGGTTTTCCCGATGAAAACGGGAAAGACTCCGAATGCCATAGTCGCTGAAAAACTCAGTTTCATCCAGCATTTTTTGGAGAATTTTAACGAGGCGATCGCCCCCAACAATTGCCAACAAATGCCTCGACTCGATGCCGCAAGCTTCCATACAGGCTAGATTTTTGCTCAGATCGGGGCGATTTTCTATAAACCAGTTTACTCGCTTTAAAAAATTAGGTAATTTCTCAAAAGTCTCTGCCTCGATAGTAGCAACCGCAAACAGGGGAATTAGCCCTACTATAGAACGGACTTTTAAAGGTACGTCTTGCCCCTCTGGTAACTTCAGCACGTCGTAATAAAAACCATCAGTTTCATCCCATAATTGAGTGCCCTCGGAACCCTGGTGATTCATCGCATTAACGATATAGAGGAAATGCTCGAAAAACTTGCTGGCGATATCTTCGTAAACCTCGTTATCTAAAGCTAATTCTAAAGCCATGCTCAACATATTTAAGCAAAACATTGCCATCCAACTGGTAGTATCAGACTGCTCCAATCTACCCCCAGTCGGAAGCTCCGAGCTGCGGTCGAATACCCCAATATTATCTAACCCTAAAAAACCCCCTTCAAATACGTTATTCCCATCTGGGTCT
>CALKCV010000102.1 GCA_938083405.1 uncultured Microcoleaceae cyanobacterium
GATGTAAGAAACCGGGTTTTTGCCAAAAACCCGGTTTCTGGCGGGCGAATTAGCATTGTTATTAGAAAATGACGAAGGTATTGTTCGAGAAACCGGGTTTCTGGATGGGGAAATTGTTAATTGTTAATTGTTAATTGTTAATTGTTAATTGGTAATTGTTAATTGTTAATTGTTAATTGGGAACATTGTTAATTATTAATTGCCATCGGGCATTCGCCAAATTTTAATCGTCCGATCGCGACTACCGGTGATAAATTGCTTGCCATCTGGCGCGATCGCAATAGAACTTACGAACCCTGCGTGACCCAAAATATTAGCCTTTACTGTAGCTTCGTTCGCATCCCAGACCAGGATTTTCCTACCCCCGCTAATAAGAGTTCTGCCGTCGGGACTGAAAGCTAGGGCGTTAACAGGTTCTGAATGTCCTTCGAGAACCTTTTCCAGGGTTCGAGTCTCCATATTCCACAATCTAATAATACCCTTATCGTCTCCAGTAGCTAATTTTTTTCCATTAGGACTAATAGCGATCGCATTAACTGGCGCAGTATGTTCTTTGAGAACCGCCCTTTTTTCTCCACTCTTAGCATTCCACAAGATCGCAGTACCATCCTCGTTGCCGCTAACCAAAGTCCCGCCATCGCGAGTAAAAGCCAAGGCATTAACAGCGACTTGTGGGTAGCGAGTCAATTTTCGGTTGCCACTTGGCAGATTCCACCATCTAATTAACTTATCGTCGCTACCGCTAACCAAAGTTCGACCGTCTGGACTGATAGCCAAAGCATTGATAGTACCGCCATGCCCTCCCTGAATGGTCAAGATCCGAATGCCCTCTTCTAAAGAAGATAATCTAATAGAATTATCCACGCTACCGGAGGCTAGAATCTTACCGTTAGGACTAATAGCCAAAGAGACGATCGCTGCCTTATGAGCGTCATTAAAGGTGCGTAACTCACCAGTTCTCAAATTCCTGACTTCAATAGCTTTTAAACCACTGCTCACCAAGTCTTCTCCATCAGAAGAAAGAGCGAGATCGTAAACCCTGCCAACTTTACTTTTGAATTTTGTTTCTAAATATCGACTACTGAGCAAACCATTGACCAGCACTATTGGATTAGCCGGAAATATTCCGAAGCGCCAGATACCATAAAATTGAGACACTACCAATGCCGCCAGCAAAATACCAGCGACAGTGCCCAACTTATTTTTTAATAAGTTTAATAAAATTGTAACGTCAAACTTAGGAAGCGAGAAATTATTTTTTTTAGGAGCTACAAATCCCGTGCTTCCTCGCCTTATTTTAGAATCCTTTTTAGTAAATCCCGAATTTTCATTCTGTTCGGGAAGCTCCTCAAGCTCTTGCAAAAGCTCCAAAATAACCTGAGTGCTTTGGGGCCGCTTTCCCGGAAAAGGAGCCATCAAATAATCAATTACATGAGCCACCTTTGGAGATATCTGAGGTGCTGATTTATGCCACTGTACCTTTCCGGTTCGGGGATTTTCAGGAAAAGCCGTAGGAGGTTTTCCCGTCAATAAATAAACAAAAGTACGCCCAAGAGAAAAGAAATCCGACTGAGGAACTGCCTTACCATTAGTTTGCTCTGGTGCGGTGTAACCGGGGGAAACAATACCCGTAACATTTTGCCCTCCCTCCACTTTTACCATATAAGTGTCGGACACCTCCCGGGCCGTGCCAAAATCAATCAACACCAGTTGACCCTTTGGCTTGCGCATAATATTCTGAGGCTCAATATCGCGATGGAAATAATTTTGCTGGTGAACTTTCCCTAAAATTTCTGCTAATTGTTTGAGCCAATCCACCGCTTCTTCTTCAGATATCGGCTTATGGCGGCGACCTTTCATCCAATCTTGTAAATTAGCGCCTTCGATGTACTCCATTACCAGACAGTGCAAAGGCTCATCGCTATCCTTGGGATAAAAAGTAAAATAGCCATCGCTATCCACTGCAGGAATACCAGGATCCTTAAGACTGCTCAACACTCTTGCTTCTTGTTCGAATAGCTCTATGGCCTTTGGATGGCTTTTGAGGAGGACTTTAAGGACTTTGTGACCGTTATCTTGTTTATCTGAAATCTCATAGGTTTTGCCAAACCCACCACTGCCGAGCAGTTTCCTAATGCGATATCGTCCTTGCAGCAAAATTTCCGAGCCACATTGGACGCATGAGGTCCGAGAAGCGTTCGCAGGGTCATTCGGATTGGGGCAGTTGGGATTAAGGCAGTAAGTCACTTCAAGCCATAAATTAAGATTCAATCCCTAATAGGGATCTGGTACGGTTTGCTGTCCCTAGCATCTTTTTTGACAACACTTCTTGGTATTTCAAAGGTTGTAATCTGCTAAGGCACAGAGCCCTCGTACTTAATAACAATCAAACATCACATCGCGTATCTTAATTAATTAATATAGCAATCCTACCGAAGGATTTGTTAAATGAACTGCCGTTAGGATTGCTATAAAATCAAAAAAAATTGTTTAACCGAGGCCTTCAATTATGGGATGGAAGTAAAAGGCCAATCCTAAAACTGTATATGTGGCCAATAGCAAGGCCCCTTCCAACCAATCGGAACGGCCATCGGAACTGACTGAATTAGCTAGTAATACGGCCACTACCACTGCAACTAGCTCGAACGGATTAAAGTTTAAATCCATTGGTTGTCCCAATAGATAACCCGCCAAAACTAACACGGGTGCGACAAATAAAGCAATTTGCATGCTCGAACCTACTGCCACTGAAACAGATAAATCCATTTTATTCTTCATTGCCACAGTAACGGCGGTGGCGTGTTCGGCAGCGTTACCAATGATCGGTACTAAAATTACCCCTGTAAATAAAGCAGTTAATCCCAGGGCTTCTGTAGCTTCTTCGAGAGAATCTACTAGAAGCTCGGATTCAAATGCTACGGCTAGAGTAGCTGCTAATAATACACCAATCCACAGCTTAATATTAATCTTTTCTGGATTATGTTCTTCTGGGTTGCTGTCTGTTTCTGAGTCTTCTCCTTCAGTTTCTGCAAGACCCGCGTCATAAAGATATGAGTGAGTTTTCATGGAAAATAGCAGGGTCATTACATAAACAAGAATTAAGACAATAGCTACTGCAGCAGACAATTTTTGCATGACACTTTCGCTAATTCCTATGGAAGTTGCATCTACTGCTGTCGGTACTAAAATTGCTATTACTGCTAGGTTCATTGCCGAAGCATTTAAGCGGGCAACTACGGATTGAAATTCTTGTTCTTTGAAGCGCAAGCCTCCTAAAAACATGGAAAAACCCATGACTAAGAGGAGGTTACTGATGATCGAACCGGTAATACTTGCTTTAACAACACCAATTAATCCTGCATTAAGGGCAATAATACCAATAATCAATTCTGTGGCGTTGCCAAAGGTAGCATTTAATAAACCTCCTAAATTAGGCCCTAAAACTACAGCAATTTCTTCTGTAGCAGTTCCCATCCAGGCTGCTAAGGGGATAATAGCTAAAGCTGAAGTTATAAAGATTGCTGAAGAACTCCAACCTAGAAAGTGTCCCGCAATAGAAATGGGGATAAATATTAACAGAATTGAGAGGATATTTTTTGTATTTAGCATTGGCAATTTTTACTTATTGACAACCGAATAGGATGACTTTTTTGCCTACAATTATGTAAGATTCATCCCAGTTCTTTGAGATGGATTTTTAACGATCGCATTTATTCTAGTTGAGAGCATCCAAATTTGTTGATTCTGCACGGTAAAATTCTCCATCTAATCGCAGTTCAACTAATATCTACGCCCAGAAAGCAATCTATTGATGAGTTGAGTTTCGCCAGATAAATCGCAATACCAAACACCACAATAATGCGATCGAACAAAAAACGATAATTATTGACACGGAGCAAAGATTGCTCAAAAAATTCCCGTAAGGGCGGGACTGCTAAAACCATAACATAGACAGCAAAGAAAACTCGGGCAACCGCGAGAATATCGCCAGTCACAGTTAAGAGGTTATTGCGCCACCCTAGCAATAGTTGGGGGTTTGAGGAAAGAGACTAACACCAAACCAGATATTATCATAATTGTCACCAGGGCATCGAGAGCGATCGCTCCCCGGTCGAAGTTGCTAATTTCAAGGATCGTATTATTCGGTAAGTTGGTGTATTGGGCCAGTACGGGTGCAATTAAATAGCCTAAATGAAGGCCACTAATATCGGGTTCTAACTAGCAGTTAGGGAAAAGTGGAGCAGCGATCGCTTCCTTAGCTTCTTTTAGATATTAGACACGGGACATCCTTAACCCAATCGGCGACCGTGGCCACATAATGACCGTTTTTTCGCCAACTCTTAACCAGTTTTGCTTTTTGCTCTGCGCCTTAAGGGACTCGTGCATAAATAAAATACCAGTAAGTACCTGCGCAACAGCTTAATTACATACATACGGAACAGGCATCCTGCCTGTTCGGAAGGGGGAATAAGAAATAATTTTATGTAAATATTTTTGCCTACCTACTTAAGGGCGTAGCGCGCAGCTAGGGCCCAAACGCAGTGGAACCCAACGGCAATTAACTTTTAAGTTGCAATTGGTACTGTATTAAAAAGCAAGTCTATAAAAAAATCATCAAGGGAGATCGCAAAAGCTCTCAGCGCCTAAACGGTCGCGGCAGAGCGATCGCCCTAGTCTATAACCATATCATCATGCCAGGGGCAAACGAACGGGACAAATATACCCAAATTCGTTGGGGTAAGGAAGATGGACGCTCCCATTTCGGTCGCGATCCCGAGGGAATGTGGCTGGCTGAAACGGCTGTAGATTATGCGACCCAGGAGGCTTTGGTCGCGCAAGGGATTAAGTTTATTATCTTAGCGCCTTCCCAGGCAGAGCGCTGCCGCACTCTAGCTACTGAAGAAAATCCCGATCCCCAGTGGGTGTCCGTGGGGAACGGCGATCGAGATGCGACTCGTCCTTATCGCTGTTACCTCAATGCTGGAGGGGATGGCGATCGCTCGGAACCTGCTTATATCGAGATATTTTTCGACGACGGGCCTATATCCAACGATATGGGTTTTAGATCAAGTCGCAATAAACAACCATAAAAAATAAAGAGAGGAAAAAGGGTTTGGGCAAGGCAGAACAAGGAACCCACACATTTCCCTCAATTATTAATTATTAATTATTAATTATTAATTGTTATTAGCGATGTCCTCAACAGTTCTAACAATTTGGTGGAGAGGTTAAGCCAAGCTGTCCGCAACGACGATCGCCCGACACAAGTAATTTCTGTGGCGACTGATGGCGAAACTTTTGGCCACCACAAAGGGGGCACGGAGAAATGTCTGCCTTATGCTTTCTCGACAGAATTTCCCCAGCGCCATTGGACTGTTACCAATTTGGCAAACTATTTAAGTATCTCTCCTCCTGTTTGGTCCGTGGAACTAAAACCGGTGACGGCCTGGAGTTGCTTTCACGGAGTCGAACGCTGGCAAAATGACTGCGGTTGCGGGGGCGCTGGGGGATGAAACCAACAATGGCGGCGACCCCTGCGAGAGTCTTCTTGATTGGCTGCCAGACCGGTTGACAGAGGTTTATGAGGATGCGGGCAGTCGCTATTTTGTTGATGTTTGGGCAGCGCGGGATGAATATTTTGGGGTAATGCGCGATCGCTCTGCTGCTAATGTCAAGCATTTCTTAAGCCGCCATCAACGGGACGAACTATCGGAATTAGAAAAAGTGGATGCCCTGCGCCTGTTGGAAATGCAGCGGCATTCTCTACTGATGTTCGCTAGCTGCGGTTGGTTTTTTGAGCAGATATCTCGACCGGAAGGAACTCAAATTTGGCGCTATGCTTCCAGGGCGATCGAATTAGCTGGGGATGTTGCCGGGGTGGATCTAGAGAAGCAATTTTTGGAGCTTTTGGCTTTTGCGTAGAGCAATGTTGAGTCTTTCAAAACTGGGGATGAGATTTATGGGCAATTAGTGGTGACGGCTCAAGTTAGTTTGGAACAAGTGGCGGCTCATTATGCCATTAATTCTCTGTTTGCTACTTATACCCGGGACCTGCGGGTTTATTGCTACAGTGCGAAACAACTGGATTATCTGATGCGGCGCATGGGGTCTGTGACTCTGGCAGTGGGGCATTTACAGTTTATTTCTGAATTTACCCGCGAGTGCAAGGAGTTTGTCTTTGCTGTTCTCCATTTGGGCAGTTGGGATTTTCACTGCTGCATCGAGCCTTTTAAGGAGCCCCGGTTCTATAGCGAGCGATTTGAAAGAGCAGTTGTTTGCGAGTTTGGAGCGTGCTAGCGTGGCGAGCGTTATTATGGCTACGGTGCAGTTATTTGGGAAAGAGTCTTTTAGTTTGAGCGATTTGTTTGTCGAAGAGCGCCAGCCAATTCTGAAGTTGCCCCGCCTGGAAACTTTGACGCGCTTGGATCGCTTGTACGCTGAGGTTTATCGCGATAATTATGGGATTACGATCGCGTTTTGTCGCGATGAGTTGCCTATTCCCCAGGAGTTGCAGGTAGCTGCTGAGGTTGCTTTGGGTCATCAGTTGTTGACTGCGGTGCGATCGCTGGAGGCCCAAAGCAGTAATGGCGAGTTGA
>CALKCV010000103.1 GCA_938083405.1 uncultured Microcoleaceae cyanobacterium
ATCGCGACGATAGACTCGACCGGGGGCGATGACTCGGATGGGGGGTTGGTTTTTTTCCATGTAGCGGATCTGTACTGGGGAGGTGTGGGTCCGCAGCAGCCTTTCCCCGGGTAGATAAAAGGTATCTTGCATATCTCGGGCAGGGTGGTCTTTGGGAGTGTTGAGGGCCTCGAAGTTATAATAGTCGTTTTCGATTTCCGGTCCCGATGAGGCCGTGTAGCCCAAACCTACGAAGATATCTAGGGCTCTGTCGATGATGCCGTTGAGGGGGTGAATGCGACCTTGGGGCCGATAGACCCCGGGCATGGTTACGTCTAGGGTTTCGGCCTTGAGTTGTGCTTCGATCGCTGCTTTTTGCAGGGCATCGAGTTTTTCTTCCAGACTGCCTTGGATCGCTTGTTTGACTTCGTTGGCCATCGCTCCTACTTTGGGCCGCTCTTGGGGGTCGAGTTTGCCCATGGTGCCTAAGATTTTGGATACTTGGCCTTTTTTGCCCAGATAGCTGACGCGCAACTCTTCGAGCTTGTCGAGGCTGTCGGCAGTGGCGATCGCTTTTGTTGCTTCTTCACCGAGTTTTTTTAGTTGAGTTCCTATATCGGTCATTTTGATTTTAGGTTTTGATTTTTATATTTTAGATTTGGTTTGTCCCACCACCCATAATACAATAGGGACTGATTTCTTGGCGTTACCATACAGTCATCACCAGTGACGAGCAGTCTAAAAAAATCTCTCATTTTATTTAGTCGCGAGTCTCCAGACTCGATACCCAATATCGCAGCCACCCCCCCTCTGAGTCAATCCCGGTATTAAAAAGAAGGCATAATTGGGAAAATGTTAATTGTTAATTATTAATTGTTTAGATGAGAATTTTAATCGGCAACGACGACGGCATTTTCGCCCAAGGCATCCGCAGTCTGGCTAACGGCTTGGGGGCAGACGGCCACGAAGTAACAGTGGTCTGTCCCGACCGAGAGCGATCGGCGACAGGCCACGGCCTGACTCTCCACCAACCCATCCGGGCGGAGATAGTAGAATCCATTTTTAATAGTTCGGTAACTGCTTGGGCCTGTTCTGGCACTCCCTCGGATTGTATCAAGTTGGCCCTATTTGCTTTGTTGGACAACCGACCGGATTTAGTAGTGTCTGGGATTAACCACGGGCCAAATTTGGGAACGGATATTCTCTATTCCGGCACGGTGGCGGCGGCCATGGAGGGTGTGATTGAAAATATCCCCAGTATTGCTTTGAGTCTGGCGAATTACACTTCTAGGGAGTTTGAAGGGGCGGTTAATTTTGCTAGATCTCTGGTGAAGCGAATGGAAAAGAAGCCGATGCCGGGGGTGATGTTGCTTAATGTTAACGTGCCGGCGGTGCGGGAGTCGGAGATCGCCGGGGCGGCGATCGCTCGCCAGGGGGTGCGCCGTTATATTGATATTTTTGAGAAGAGGGTCGATCCTCGCGGAAAAACTTATTATTGGTTGGCGGGAGAGTTATTGGAAGAAGAGTTAGAAGAAATCGGAAATGCGGGGGGTAAAAATGATTTTCCTACGGACGTTCAGGCAATTCGCAATAATTACATTACCATAACCCCCTTGCAATATAACCTGACTTATGGTAATGGACTCGACGATCTGCGTTCCTGGCAAGGGGAGGATTTGAACTTTTTTAATAGCTAGCTCGGAGGAATTCCTAGAAAGGGTTTTATCGAGCTAAAATTTCAATAGGCCCCAAATGTAAAATTATGTCGCAAACAAAGTAGTTAGCCGCTTACAAGGATTAGACTAAAAATAAAGAAGGTCTATTGCGTTAGCTTTAGTCCCGAAGGGGTCGCAATAGGTCTTAGGTTCGTGTAGCAACTTGAATAAAAATAATTATGAACACTCCCACTTTTAAGAGTCATTCTGTTACCTGTCCAATTTGTAATAGTTCCAGCGCTTTACCTCCGGCAGAGATGTTTAATGGCTTGTTTACTTGCCCCCATTGTCATTCCCATTTGGTGATAACTTGGAGCGGCCATTACGTTCGGGACCCCTTCGCGGTAAAACAGTTGAGTATGGGACAGAGTTTGAGACGTCAGAGCAGACCTTTGGCCCGCTTGCGCCGGGATCTGTGCCGCCAATATCTGCCTCTGTTGGCGATCGCGGGTAGCGTGGTGTTTTTGGGTTTGACCATTTCGAGTTTGGAGGTTCCCAATACGAGCAAGAATTTATGGGACGGATTTGTTGAGTGGGCGATCGGGGAGGAGAATTTAAACGATCTATCGCCTCAGTAGTTAGAGTGAATTTATATAATAATTTGGCGCGATCGCTCCCGAATACAATTAACAATTAACAATTAACAATTAACAATTGCGTCTTCTTAAAAATAAGGGGATCGATCGAAAAGACAAATTTTTTTCTCTTTTCAACCTTTAATTATTTAATTATTAATTATCAATTGTTAGGAAAGGTATGGGGGGCGATCGCTCTGTTTGTTGGTGCAGAAGATGGTTTAGATGTAGTTTTTAAATCGAGCTATTTTTAAGAAAAATTCACTGGAATTATTGACTTTTAAAGATTAGCATAAAGCTAGCTCCAACTCATCGATTCAAAAGGTCGATCGCCCGCCACCCACGCGACTTCACTTCCTTATAACTTGGCTCCTTCCTGCCGCGCATCGGTAGGTAAACAAGGCGATCGCTTCCAAGTCCCTCACCCCCCAGCATCCCTGCCGCCCCAAAGGCAGCAGCAAACTTCGACCTAGCTACCAGCTTTATTAAACCCCTGCTCCTCCAGCCTCCTACTCCTTCACCCGACGATCTATAACTCGCTCTACTTCCCCAGACTGTTCTTGTAAATGGTTGGAGAACAGTCACTACATCTTTAGCACTACCCAATAATTATTAATTATTAATTATTAATTACTTACCACCGATCCGCCATATTTTGAGGTTCGGCTTCGGGAGCAAAAGCCAACCAGAGAGGAAACTGCAAGATCGACAGACCGATCTTATCCTCAGTATCGTCAATAATAATCATCGGCAAACCCCCTTTTTTCACCAAACGCTCCGCCTTCTGCGCCAGAACTTCCGCATCCTCAAACAGAACCACTCCGCGATCGGGACCGAAATCGCGTCGGTCTATACCCAAACAATCCTGCAAACCTCGACGCCATTCTCCCAAACGCTCTGGAGAATTAGCCAGCACCAAAACCTGCATCCGATCGCCATACAAAGCATTCAAAACCGAAACCGCCGCCGAAGAAATCAGAATATTTTGCAGGCGACTGCCCATACTCCGTAAAGCCCCACGACCCCCTCGATCGAAAAACCATTCCGAAACTCGTTCCGCATGAATTGGCTCAAAAGTCCGGCGCAGTTGCCAAGACGGACCGTAATAATCTGGCATCGTCCGATATTGGTCTAGCAGGCGGCGAATTTGTTTTACCTCTTCCTTAAAACCTTGCTCGGCAAATTTAGGACTGCCCGATCGCCCCAGCTCCGTTTGAGTCTCTTGCACTACAAAATCTTGGGATTTATATTCCGTTGGAGCCAGTTCTAACTGTTCCGCAGCGCTCGCCAAATCCTGCAAGCTTCCCACCAGATAATCCTTAAAACCTTGAACCCTAATCGCCAAATCCTGAGAAACCCCCGCAAAAGTAGTTCGCATCTCCCTCTCGACCCGTTCTTTGCGCCGTTCGAGCTTTTCTACTTCCACCAGAACGCCCTGTTTGCGTCGTTCCAGTTCCTCCAAAGCCGATGGCAGCAGCCGGGATAAAGCCCGAGTTTGTTCGACCAACTCTTGCTGCATTGTCGCCTTAGCTGTTTGCAAAGAAGCAACCTCTCGTCTCAAACCTTGCTCTTCGCGCTTTAACTGTGCTATTCTCGCTGCCAACTCAGAACCTTGCTCTTCGAGTTCTTCTTCCGTTGCCGTTTCTGCGGAAACTTCCTCAGAGCTTGCATCTTCGGCAACTGCTTCTTCTGGGTCGCCCGTTGGAGTTGTCTGCGGGATCTGGTTTTCGGCTTTGGGTTCCTCGGCAGTTTCTTCCACAGAAGTTGCCAACTCCTCAAGATTCTGCTCTTCTGACTCTTCCACCGACTCCAATTGACTTGCTTCTAACTCCTCATCCCCTGCAAAGTCTCTCTCTTCCTCGAATTGAGTTGCTAATTCTACCATCTTCTCTGTTTCTTGCTCTTCGAGCGATTCTAATTGAGTTGCTTTTGACTCCTCATGTGTCGCAAAGTTTTTTTCCTCTTCCTCTTCTTCTTTGAGAGTTGGTAGCGGGACGCTGTTTTCTGTAAAATCCTCTTCTTTTCTCTCAGTATTTTCTGGGACAATTTCCTTTGGCGAATCCCAAGGAGACTCTAAAGACGCTGAAATTTCTAATGGTTTTTCCGATCTATTTTTTGGTGTTTCGTCTAAATTCATAACGCAAATTAACTATTATAAAATCTTCACTAAAGCAAGAGGGAGATTAGGACTCTGCCGCCAGAGTCCCAGAGACCCGGTTAAATTAAATTCCCAGATTACTTTTCTTTTAAGGGACAACGCTCTTCGAGACAGGTTTGGAGCATTTTCGGATCGAAAATAATTGGCAAAAAATGAATGCTGTTAATTTCCTTGAAATAAAACAAAATCGGCACTGGTGGCCAGAAAATTTGCCAATTTTGCCATTCGCTATAGGGGAAACTCCGAATTCGATCGCCCGACCGATAGACATCTAAGGCTGTTTCGGTGAATTGGAGGCGGATGTTAACAGTTTGAAACATCAGAAATAGTGCAAACAAGCCGATGGCCAAACCGACCCATATTTGTAAAAAGCCTACAGGCAAAGCTGCGACCACCAGAATTAGCGGGATATTGTAACTCGGGCGTAGCTCTACGGTTTTATCGAGTTGGGTATTGGATGTAGTTGCAGTCACGGGTTGATTCTTCCCTTATATTTCAATCGAGGCATGGTTATTTTTTATTTTAAGCCCTTTGCCGAACTGCCGACTAAACAGCCCGCGTAATCGCGCTGCCCGTTCCTTGAAACATTAGCCAAGATAGAAAAAAGTTAATAATAAATATGGCCATCAGAGCCGTAACTACAGCAGTAGTAGTAGATTGACCGACTCCCTTCGCCCCACCGCTGGTAGTCAAACCCCAACTGGTGCCGATAACAGCAATCAAGGCCCCAAAAACAAAAGCTTTAATCGCCGCGCTGCACAAATCCCAGATGGTGAGAAAGTTTTGGACCGATTCTAAAAATACCTTTTGGGGGATATCGTACATACTCGTAGCGATCGCCAGTCCTCCTGCCAAGGCTGCCACCAAGGATAGGACCGTCAAAATAGGCAGCATCAGACAAGAAGCTATCACCCGAGGCCCTACTAGATAATCTACCGGATCTGTTTTGAGCATATAGAGAGCATCGATTTGCTCCGTTACTTTCATCGTGCCGATTTCCGCTGCGAAGGCCGAGCCCACTCGTCCCGCTACGATTACCGCCGTCAGAACCGGGCCTAATTCTCTGGCTAAGGAAAGGGCTAACACCCCCCCGACGACATTACCCGCCCCCAGAACTATAAATTCCCTTGCTACCTGAATCGTAAATACCATACCCACGAAACTCGCCGTTAGCAAGGCAATTAATAAAGACTCTGGCCCTACCATTACCATTTGTTCGAGGGTATTGCGGCGGTGGACTTTGCCTTGGAGGAGGTGAACCGTTACTTGTCCTCCTAATAACATGGCCGCCCACATCCGCTTTCCCCATAATTCCAGGCTTTTACTCAAGTTTCGCAGTCACTCCAAGAGAACAATTCGAGAAAGTTCATAACACTTAACTAATCTTAAATAAGATTTTTTAACTAATATTTAAGTTTTCTGACAAATCCCCCTATTTTACCCGATCGCTCCTTACCCTAGTAAGTAGAAAGAAAAGGAACCACTAATTATTATTGGTTTTGCCATTTTGGACCTTTTACTGTATTTATGGTTATCGCTATGAGTATTTTTCCTTATTTTCTCCTGTCTTTACTTCTGACTAGCATTTTTTGCTTCGTCGCTCCTATATTCTTAATCGGTATTGGATTGAGCGGGTTTGGCTTGATTAGTTTCCTTCCCAGTTTCGCAGCGATCGGTCAATCTGGTTTGGCCGTTATCGAGTATTTTCTTTCTACCTTTGGCAGCGGCAATCCGTTACAAGGCTGTGTGGCCATCGGTGTAACTTTTAGCCTGGTAGGAATTTTATTTGATAGTTACGTTTGGTCTCAAAAACAACCAAGAGGCCATAGGTCTTAAGGGAAGTCCAAAAATTACAATCTCCAACAATTAAAGCTATTATTGTGAGGTTCGATCTCTCGACACAAGTGTTTGAGCCTAGCAATTACCGTGGAATTACTACGTTTAGGCGATCGCTAATTCGCCCGATCTATGGTTAACTATTGTCCAAAGTAGTTTTAAACTCAAGTAAAAATAAAGGAGCCCCAATTATGCAACAACCCGATCCGTTTAAAACCACTACATCTGAGACAGTGGTAGATACAGAAACTCCAAAAGTAGAGGTAGAGGTGCAGGTAACGCCACCAGAATCAGAGCAAACCAACACTCAATTCCAAGATATCAAAACCCAGGCTGTGGAAATTTTGGCAGAACTACCGGTTATTCTGTCCAGGTTTTTCAATAAATATCGCAAACCCATTATCACTGTGGGCCTGATTTTGGCTGTTGGTGTCGGTATTAAGGTAACTCTGGCCGTAATCGATGCCCTCAACGATATCCCGCTTTTGGCCCCGACTTTTGAGTTAATTGGTATTATCTATTCTGGCTGGTTCGTTTACCGCTATTTACTCCGCGCTTCCAACCGCGAGGAGTTATGGGCAGAAGTGCAATCTCTCAAAGAACAATTGCTCGGGGATAAGGCAATTCAATAGTTAAGAACTCCCCAATTCGAGGAAAAGTTTTAAAATTGTTGAGAATTCAGCTAAAGCTTGAATTCTCATTTTTTTATAAACTCATATCAAGTCGCAATAAATAACCTTTATAAAATAAAGAAAGGAAAAAGGGTAATGCAAGGCAAAACAAGGTTAGCCACGCATTTTCCTCAATTATTAATTATTAATTA
>CALKCV010000104.1 GCA_938083405.1 uncultured Microcoleaceae cyanobacterium
GGTAAAACCTATCAAATTTACGATTATCCTTTCTACGATACCGATGGTTCGCTCCTCGTAGTAGAGATGGGGTTGGATACCAGCGATCGCAAACAAGCCGAAGCCCAGTTGCTCAGTTCCGAAGGGCGCTATCGTTCCTTAATAGAAGCGAGCAACCAACTCGTCTGGAAAACTAACGCCGCAGGGGAAGTTAACGACCCCCTCCCCGCTTGGATGACCTTCACCGGTCAGACTTTTGAGGACAGCAAAGGTTGGGGCTGGCTCAGTGCCATTCACCCAGACGATTGCGAAATAACGGCACAAGTGTGGACCAGTGCTGTTACCAACCGATCGCTCTACGAAATAGAACACCGGGTCCGCCGTGCCGATGGAGAGTACCGCCAGATGGCAGCAAGGGGCGTACCCATCCTCGCAGAAGACGGTAGCGTTTTGGAGTGGGTAGGCTCCCACACGGATATTACGGAGGAGAAACAAGCTAAGGAGCAATTAGAAAACCTCGCCCTAGAGCAAGAACGGTTATTGCAAGAGCTCGACACTCGTCAAAAGGCCCTGGAGCGAGCGGCCATCGTCAGCGAAACGGACCCAAAAGGAAACATCACCTACGTCAACGATCTGTTTTGCGAAATCTCCGGCTACAGTCGCGAAGAGCTAATGGGTCAAAACCATCGCATTATCAAATCCGACCATCACTCCCGAGAGTTTTTCCTTCAGTTGTGGAAAACCATCTCTGGCGGTCAACTCTGGAAAGGCGAGATTAAAAACAAGTGTAAGGATGGTTCCTATTATTGGGTAGATACCACCATCGCCCCCATGTTTGACACCAAAGGCAAAATAATTAAATATATAGGCATCCGCTTCGACATGACCGAGCGCAAACAAGCCGAGGAAAACCTCGAAAAAATAGCAGGGGAACGAAAAGCGGAAGCTGACTCTATGACCCAACAAGTGCTGAAATTGCTCGGCGACATCAAAGGCGCTGCCAAGGGAGATTTAACCGTGCGGGCGGAGGTGAATAACGATGTCTTGGGTGCCGTTGCCGACTCTTTCAATTTCTTAGTGAGCGAACTGCGCAAAGTAGTTAACGGCATCCAGCAATTGGCATCCCAGGTCAACTCCGCCACTGGGGAATCTATTAGCAGCACTAAAGAATTAGCCCTGCAAGCTCGCAACCAGGCGCGACAGATCGAAAATTCTCTGCAACAAATAGATCGCATGGTCAATTCTATTAAAGAAGTCTCCGATGCGGCCGGACGGGCGACCCAAGTGGCCCAACAATCGGCCCAAACCGCAGAAGCGGGGGGAGTGGCAGTAGATCGCGCGGTTCGAGGTATCGACGAATTGCGCCGTACCATCGCCGATACCGCGAAAATGATGAAACGTTTGGGCGAGTCGTCCCAACAAATCGGCAAAATCGTTACTTCTATTTCTCAAATTGCCTCCCAAACCAACCTCCTCGCCCTCAATGCGACCATCGAAGCTGCCCGGGCGGGGGAACAGGGTTTGGGTTTTGCCGTGGTAGCGGAGGAAGTGCGAAAATTAGCCGAACGTTCCGCCGATGCCACGGAGGAAATTTCCGAGATCGTTACTACCATTCAAAAAGAAATGGGAAGCGTGATGCAGGCCATGGAAACCGGTACTCAAAAAGTGGTAGCGGGAACTCAACTGGCTGCAGAGGCTAAAACTCATTTAACTGAAATTATTCAGGTGAGCCACGAGATGAATGACTTGATTCGCAATATTACTGGGGCGGCTAACAAGCAAGTGACTTTTGCCGAAGAGATTTCTGGTACTATGAGCGAGGTCAATAAAATTGCCAATACCACCGACAGTCAAGCCAAAAATGTGACTGCTTCTCTCGATGGTTTGGCGGTGGCAGTCAATCAACTGCAAAATTCTGTTACTAAGTTTCGTTCGTAGCGATCGCTTTAGCGATTTGTTAGTAGTAATCCGTGCAGGGGGCCAGAAAAATTCGGAGGCAAGAAACCCGGTTTCTTCAAGAAACCGGGTTTCTAAAATATCGCATAAGATCGACGAATTGCTATATAATTAAACTGTCCTTTATTCCAACGAGCGATCGTGACTGTCAAAGAACTACTTTTAAAAGAAATCGAATCTCTACCAGATTCGTTGTTAACTGAAGCTTTGGAACTAATGCAAGAACTTAAGACTAAAAAGCACCAAACAACCAACAATAATTCAACTGTTATTGCTTCTGGCGGTTCTATTTTAAAACACGCCGGTAAATGGGTAGGAGATGACTTTGCAGAATGTTTGGATTTTGTTTATGCTTCTCGCGGTAAAGCTAAGTTTTAGTTTTGTGGATAAAAAAAATGTACCTTTTAGATACTAATCATTGCACCAACATTATTTTTTGTCATCCTAGATATTACCCATTCCCCCGAACAAATACAGTTCGATAAACGGGTTCGTTACGAGATAAAGTAGAACGTTCTCTTTCGCTGCAAACAGGCAAGAGATTTTCAGACAACCAATCATCGGCATATTGGCACTGAAAAAAGGAATTTTCCGAAAAGCGATCGCGCATTTCTTCAGCCACTTCCAAAACATCGGAATGGAGAAACACTTCCCCTCCTACCGCCATATATTTCGCCAACTCCGCCACTAATTCCGGCTGTACCACTCGCCGCCGTTTGTGTCTGTTTTTAAACCAAGGATCCGGAAATAAAATACTTGCTCGTTTTAAGATTCCTTCTGGCAAAGATGCTAATAAACCGGGTAGAGAAATATTAACATTACAAAACAAATAATGCAGATTAGTCAAACCGCTTTCATCGCGCCAACTATTAGCCTCGATAACCAAAGGTTCGCGAATTTCTAACCCTAAAAAATTCCAATTAGATTCCATTTGAGCAACCTGCCATAAAAACCGCCCCCTACCGCAACCAATATCTAAATGTAAAGGTAAATCCAGATTTGCATAGACAGACTTCCACTCTGGAAAAGTAACAGATTGTTGATATTTACTACTAAGAGGATTAACGTGTTGGCGAACTCTAACTCTTTTCAAAATTGACATCTCCTAAAAATAATTAACAATTAACAATTGACAATTAACAATTGTCATATTCCCCCTTTTAAAAGGGATAATATAGCAATCCTAAATAGGTTGTGAAAATTAGGGATCCAGAAACCCGGTTTCTTTGAGAAACCGGGTTTCTTAGATGCCACGAATCATTTAGGATTGCTATGGTAGATTTTAACCAGACCCCAAAGCAGCGTGTAAAACTTCTTGATGAATAAGCGATCGCTCCACCAAAAACTCAATCCTCGCCCGCGACAAAGCC
>CALKCV010000105.1 GCA_938083405.1 uncultured Microcoleaceae cyanobacterium
CATCCTCAGCCGAAAAAGTTAAGAAATTCCCAAAAGCGCCAATAGTTTGATATCGACGCCCGAATAACTCCGTCGTATAAAGACTAAAAATTATCGCATTTCGACGCTTCGTAGAATTATCCAGGGAATTCTTAATTACCCCCCTAGAAGCACCGATCGCTGTTTCGCAAGCATCCACCAGATCGCCAGAAAAATCTTGCAAAAATTCCGGCACCTTCGACTCTTTACACTGGCTTTTTGTAATCTCTTCAGACAAATGGTCCGAAGCGTAATGAATGTATTCGTTTCTAGGAGGATTTGTAAATCCCATCACCCCCGCCCCAATAGCAAGAGCGATCGCTCCACTGCCCAAAAAACCATTCATTTTATTAGATTTACTGTCTCTTATCATAACCCTCTATTAGATAGTTGTTTTCATAAATTGGGAATTGGGAATTGGGAATTGCTAAACTCCCCATCTCCCATTATTTATCTATTCAGCAGCGAAGAGAACTATTCCGACTTTTTGCGATTAATTTCTCGCTGTAACTCCTCTATCTGGCGTTGTAAAGCCTCCACCTCCGCAGCCTTCGACGGCGAGTCGGCCTCAACCTCCACAGCCCCCTCCGACACGGCCTGTTTGTAATTGCCCGCCTTAATTTGGGCATATTCTGAGGAATTGGCCCAATCCCGTAAATAACGCAAGCGTTCCACCGGGAAAGGATTGCTCAACATCGTCCCCTGGCCACCATTATAAAGGAAAAACTTATAGACCTGATTTAAACCATCCCGGTCCAAATCTTGATAATTGTCGGACTGACGGATAAACTCCTGCAAGCTGCACTCCGTTGCATATTTGCCGCTAACTCCTGCCAACTTCATCATACTTTCCATAACCGTATCGAGGTCGTCCGTAACTAACAAAGCCGCCCGATCCGCCGATAACTCAGCCTTGCGCCGCCACTCATAGAAAGCATAAATCAAACCGCTACTGACCAAATTACCCAGACCGAAAGTCATTTCGCCGATGGCCGAAGCTACCCCCATGGCCCAAATAGCCATCATATTCAGAACCGGATGGCCGCACTTAATATGTCCCAATTCGCTAGCCAACACAGCCCGCAATTCTGCTTCGCTAACTAGGTCTAATAAACCAGTATTTAAAACTATAGTTGGCTGCTCTTTCCCCAGAGAAAAGCTGTTGACTTGGGGATTTTGGGAGACAAACAAATGAGGTTCCGGGGTGACATCTAAATCCCGAACGCAGGGTCTAAATAATTGATAAATACTAGCATATTGGCGAGGCCCCACCTGGATGCTATTGCCCATTAAATAGACAAATTGCGGACGTTCGTAGAGAAATTCTACAAATTTACTAGCCACTAAGTCAAACCCAGGCACCCTGCGCAAGGCATCCTCCGCTTGCCGATCTAGAGGGTGACGAAAAGCTTCGCTAGAAATTCCAGGATAAGTAGGCATGGTTAATATTTTAAATGTTTTTACGGTTAAACTGAAAACAAGCTTATTTTGGTGTTTCCTACTAGCATACACTTAATGTCTGCCATAGTTAAGGGATTATCTTAATTTTGAAAGACTATTATTGCAACTGCAATTTTGAGGCGAGCAATTTAAAATGGACGAGTTTAATAATTACAACCGAGAAGACCGTTCCTTAGAAAAAGACCTGACCAAACAAATAATAGATAGGTATTTTGATAATACCGAAAGTTGGCTCAGAGCAATCTTGCGCAAGTGTATTTTTTCTTTGGCTCATGTGGACGGAGAAGCGGCTTTTTTCATCGAATGCCCCAACCAAGCGATCGCCAAACGACTCAGCCGCAAAACTTATCCTCTGCTATGGTTTGCTGGGGGTTATGCTAATTACTCGATAGCCAGGGGCAGGGTTTTGATTTCCTACTTCGATAAGGCTAGAAGTTGGCAGTGTTACGACTCCCAAAGCGAAATGTGGATACCTTTGGAGTATCTTAGTCCTTTTGGAACCAAAACAGATCGTTAATCTTTTGGCATGGAAAAATGATGACTCATAACCGCTTCGGGGCGATCGCCTGTACGGTCACAACCCTTCTTTTCACTGCTTGTGCCCCGACTTCCGTCTCCAGAATCTCCATAGACTCCCAAGTTGAGGAAGTAGCATCCTATCTCGTAGGAGTGATGGATACTTCCGCTGCGGCGCGGGCTATCCGGGGCGCGCCGGATGTTAGGATGACTACTTGCAAAGTTAGACTCGCAGGCTCTAACGACAATTCCCAGACCATCTATCTTTATCAAGAACAAGCCATGTCTGCCAATCTTGCGGCCCCCTATCGGCAAAGATTTCTCAGGTTGGCCCCCTCTGCCGACGGTCAAAAGGTAGAGTCGGCCAGTTTTAAGCCTTTGGACTCTAAATCTTGGGCGGGGTTTTGTCAGAAACCCAGGGCCCTGCGGAGCATCCAATTAAGCGATATGGAACCAAAGCATTGTAGCGTTTTTCTCGTACCTACTAAAAATGGTTATCTCGGCAATACTCAACCCGAAGGCTGCCCCACTAATTATAAAGGTGCGGTAAAAATTACTAATACTATTAAGCTCAATGCAGGGGGCATGAATACTTCGGACAGAGGTTTTGATGCTCAAGGAAATTTGGTTTGGGGCGCGAAAGGGCTACCTTATCAATTTAGCAAATTGGAAATTGCTAATTGGTAATTGGTAATCGCAGCAATTCGTGCATCATTCGAGATATCTAACAATACCTTCGCCTGATGGCGGAAAAATAC
>CALKCV010000106.1 GCA_938083405.1 uncultured Microcoleaceae cyanobacterium
TTGGTGCTGATCTTAATTATTGCTTTTCCTGGAATTGTGAGTTTTTTGCCTTCTCTTACATAAGGAAAACATTTTTCAGTTGTGGAAAAAAGGCCGCTGGGTTGGTGTAGCGGTTGCTCCAGGGCGCGATCGCGTAACAAAAAACTCGGTTAATTTTCCATGAATCATTATTGTTGGGTTCCACGCTCGTTCGACCCAACCTACGGAAAGATTTTTTTAACTTAATTTTGTCCATCGTTGGGGAAATGGTTGGCAGGTAAAAACCTTCTTTGCTTGCTGGTAGCACTCGTAAGATTTAATGTCGTTCTGCACTGTATCCCCAAAACAACTTTCGCTGTAAGCAATTGCTAGATTATTGTGAATAGTGGCCCATTCCTGGGGATATTCTGAAAAATTGTAAATCTCTAAGGCTAATTGGTTGCAAGCGATCGCAATTTCCAAATCTATTTCGGGATCTCCCTCTGGGAAAGCCCAAATAATCCTACTTAAATCGGTCAGCGCCCTAGCAATGGCCAATTTTTTTTCTTTGGGGGCTGAGGAAAAAGTTTTCCGAGCGCGCTGGCGCAACACTTTTATAAAATGAGGCTCTAGCAGTTCGACATTTTCTACAAGTAGTGGATAAACTGCTTCTATCTCTCCTCGACCTTCCACGGTGGCTGCTAAAAGGGCGGCTACAAATTGTCTGGTTCGATCTAAAACCATTTCTCGCTCTGGGGTAGTAACAAAGTTAAGACTAAAGGCTCCTTTAGAGATTCCGGAAATAAAGGACAACTGTGGCATATATTGGGGTCTCCTAGATCGAACTTTTGACTGTAAGGCCGCCGCTATTCTGCTATGGCCTTAGCCCGCGATAACAACCTCGTTATATGAATCCATACTATTTGTCTTAAAATCAGGAGAAAAGTATTTTTTTCAGTCAAAGCTTCTTGATGGCCGTATGGGTCGAGAGTTAGGAGCGCTCGGGCCTCAATCCATCGGAGAAGCACTAAAGAAACGATAGAGTTAAGAGACTGAAAGTGGATACTGCTCCCTATCGCGACCGGATAAAACAAAACTAATATCTGGTTTAGCGGCGTTGGAATATACTACAATCTACGACAAAATAATACTAAGGGCTCTCCAAAAGTTCTATTCTCCTAGAATACAATAGTGTTGTTGGGTTCCACTGCACTCCACCCAACCTACGGCTCCATTATTTATTTGGAGAAGCCTAAGACCAGGAAACTCTCTACCGAAAATGTCAGAAAAGTTAGTTGTAATCGAAGAAAAAACAAAACAATGAATTGTGAAGAAGCGATCGCTCTGGTAGATAATGCAGTTGTAGAGAGTGAAGGCAGACATTTAAACGATGTCGAAATGGCAATTATTTATGGTGCTTGGCACGGTCAAACTTATGAAGAAATGGCAGAAAATAGTAGGGATTACAGTGCTAATTATTTACAAAGAACTGTAGGCTATCAATTGTGGAAGCTTCTTTCTAAAGCCTTTAAAGAAGAGATAAAAAAAACTAATTTCAAAGCTGCTTTAGAAAGAAAAAAGCAATCGCTAAATAAGTCAAAAATAGAGCATAATTTTATAGAATTACGAGATTATATAGAGCGATCGCCAATTGAAGAAAGATGCTGTATAGAAATTACTCAGCCGGGGGCACTAATTAGAATTAAAGCCCCAGAAGGAATGGGAAAAACTTCTTTGAGCGGTCGAATTCTCAACCATGCTTCCCAGCTAGATTACAAAACAGTATATTTTAATCTTTCTCTGGCAGATAAAAGTAATTTTAACGACCCCGATACTTTTTTAAAATGGTTCTGCGTTATGGTAGGTCGGGGCTTATCCTTAGATAATAAATTAAAAGATTATTGGGATGATGATTTTTCTAGCAGTAAAGTAAACTGCACTGACTACTTCGAACAATACTTGCTTACCGAAATAGAAAACAGTCCTCTGGTTCTGTGTTTAGATCCCGTGGAACGAGTTTTTCCAAGCCAGGAAATTTCCGAAGTGTTTTTTAGTTTGTTGCGCATTTGGCACGATAATGCTAAAGTTCAAAAAATTTGGAAAAAGCTGCGCTTAATTATCGTTCACTCAACGGAAGTTTATGCAGATTTAGATATCAATTCGTCTCCTTTTGGTAATGTGGGATTGCCAATTAAGTTACCTGATTTTAGTAAAGATCAAGTACAGAAGTTGGCAGAAGATCGCGGGTTAAATTTAACTGAAGAGCGAGTTAAGAAATTGATGGAACTGGTAGGAGGTTATCCTAGTTTAATACAAAAAGCTTTTTCGGAACTTAAAAATAATGAAAATGGAGCAGTTTCAGAAGCAAAATTTGAAAAACTTTTGAAAAACGCCCCTACAGAGGCGGGTATTTATAGCGAACATTTGCTCGGTATTTTGGATCGCCTGGACAATTCCCCAGAACTATTAGGGGCTTTTAAAAAGGTTTTGACGCAAGAGGATGCCGTTCGTTTGGACTGGATGGCAGCTTATAAATTAGAAGGAATGGGCTTGGTCGAGATGCAGGGAAATGATTGCAGGGTCAGGTACAATTTGTATCGTCGGTATTTCAGCGATCGTCTGGGCATTAACCATGACAACACCAAATAAACCATTTTATCACGTTGGCGGCAGTCTTCCACCAGATGCAAAAACTTATGTGCGGCGAAGGGCGGACGACGAACTTTATCAAAGTTTGAAATTAGGCGAGTTTTGTTATGTTTTTAACTCGCGACAGATGGGCAAATCTAGTTTGAAAGTGCGCGCTATTCAAAGGTTAGAAGAAGATGGTATCCTCTGCGCTGCTATAGATATGGGGGTAATTGGTTCTAAAACTATTACTAAAAAACAGTGGTACGGCGGTTTAATTAGAAATTTAGTTAATAGTTTGGAGTTATCCTCCGAGTTTAAATGGCTTCCTTGGTTGCGCGGCAGGGACGAACAAATCGATTGGGTTGATTGTTTGAGGGAGTTTATCGAGGAAGTTTTACTGGTTAATATTCCTCAAAAGGTTGTAATTTTCCTGGATGAAATTGATGCTACGATCGATTTAGATTTTAAGGATGATTTTTTCCGTTTGATTCGCTATTGTTACAACCAACGGGCAGAACTGTCCGATTATAAACGTCTGACTTTTTGTCTTTTGGGGGTTACAACTCCTTCCGATTTGATTGAGGATAAAACTGGAACTCCGTTTAATGTCGGTAAAGCGATCGCTCTTTCTGGATTTACATTTGAAGAGGCTAATTTATCCCTAATTTATGGGTTGCAGGAAAAAGTCAATAATCCAGAAGGGATTTTAAAAAAAGTATTATCTTGGACTGGCGGGCAACCTTTTTTGACTCAGAAGTTGTGCGATTTAATAGTTGAAAAGGCCGAGGGCGGGCAGCCGAATATTGAAGAGTTGGTAAAAACTTATGTTATTAAAAATTGGCAATCTCAAGACGAACCGCAACATTTAAGGACGATTCGCGATCGCCTCCTAAACAATCCCCAACGGATGGGGCGATTGTTGGGAATTTACGAACAAATTTTGCGGTCGACAACAGAAAAAGGAATTCCAGCCGACGGTAGTAGAGAACAGATGGAGTTACAACTCTCTGGTTTGGCGGTTAGAAATGATGGTTGCTTAACAGTTTACAACCAGATTTATCGAAGGGTTTTTAACATAAATTGGGTAAAAGAACAGTTAAATAATTTGCGGCCTTACGGAGATAAATTGGCAGCTTGGCAAAATTCCGATTTTCGGGATAAACGGCAACTTTTGAGGGGAAAAGAGTTGGGTTCTGCCTTGCAGTTTGCAGCGAGGAAAAGCTTGAGCGATCGCGATTATCAATTTCTAGTCAATTCTCAAAAAGTAAGCTTAGGCGAAATTAGGAAAAAAGCCATATTTATTAGCATTATTGTTTGCAGTGCAGTAGTATGGCTAGCCACATTTCAAACCCGCAGGGCTAAAATCGAAGAAATAGAAGCATTAAACTCTGTTTCTGAAATTCGGGGATATTCTAACGAAGAGCTAAAGGCATTAGAACAAAGCCTGGAGGCAGCTATAAAGTTACGGTCGATCGCTGGTTCAAAGCAAATGCGCCAGGAGGTTTTGTTAAACCTCAACTATCTACTTTCCAAAGTGGAAGAACGAAACCGCTTGGGAGGTTCGCACCAGCATGAAGGTTTTGTCTGGTTCGTGAGTTTCTCTCCCGACGGGGAGACGATCGCTACTGCCGGGGAAGATAATAGGGTTAAACTTTGGAGTAGGAAGGGCGAATTTCTCAGAAACTTCCAACACGGCGATCGCGTTTACGGTCTCAGTTTCAGTCCTGACGGTGGGAAAATTGCTAGCGCCAGTCAAGATGGTAACGTCTATCTCTGGAATATAGAGGGCGAGTTACTCGCTACTTTTCGAGGACACGACGAAAGCGTTTACTATACGGCTTTTAGTCCCAACGGCGAAATAATTGCTTCGGCAAGTAAAGATGGAACTGTTAAACTCTGGAACCAGAAGGGGGAGTTGCTCAATACTATAGAAGGTAAAAATGCCGATCGAAAGGAAGTAACCAGCGTCAATTTCAGTGCCGACGGTCAAAAAATGATTTCAGCGAGTTACGATGACAGAGATGCCATCAAAGTTTGGGAAGTTAGCCAAAACGGTAAGGAAGTAAAGCTGCTGCAATCTTTGCAATATCAAAGAGGTGCCACTAAGGCGGTTTTCAGTCCCGATGGCAAGACGATCGCTGCTGTTGGGGGAGAGGAAATTATTAAGCTTTGGAATAGGGATGGCAAGTTGCTCAAAACTCTCAGAGGTCATAAAGGGGTAGTTTGGGCGATCGCCTTCAGCGATGACGGGAGGTTGTTAGCGTCTGGGGGGGATGACAAAACTATTAAATTTTGGAGGGTTGATGATGGGGAATTGCTGAAAACTTGGACGGATCGTCAGGCAGAAGTTTTAAGCGTTAATTTTGCTCCAGATGGAAAGGCGATCGCTTCTTCTAGTCGGGATAATAAAGTTAGAATTTGGCAGCCCGATCTGCGCCTCCTTAAAACCTTGAAAGGCAATAGTCAAAAGTTTTTTAGCGTTAGTTTGTCTGGTGACGCCAAGGCGATCGCTGCGGCGAGTACGGATGGTAAGGTAATGCTATGGGATGCTGGCGGTAACATCCAGAGAACCTTAGAAGCAGATGCCTCGGAGGTTAATAGCGTTAGTTTCTCTCCGACTTACAGAATTATTGCTTCTGGTGGCGAGGATAATACGGTGAAATTGTGGAACTTTGAGGGTAGGTTGCTGAAAGTGTTTAGGGGAAATAGCGATGAGGTTAACGATGTCAGCTTTAGCCCCGACGGTCTAATTTTGGCTTGGGCGAGTTCCGATAATACGGTCAAACTCTGGAGTTTTAAGGAACGCTGTTCCATCGCTTTCACCGGTCATCAAGATTGGGTTTATCAGGTAAGTTTTAGTCCCGATGGCAAAACTATCGCCACTGCCAGCGCGGATCGTACTGTAAAGCTATGGAATATTGACGGGAATTTTTGCAAGCTTTCTTCGGAAACGGCTTTTTTAAGAAACTTGGCAAAAAATCCCCAACAACGGCATTCGAGCGAAGTTAATTGGGTTAGCTTTCACCCTAGCGGGGAGTTAATCGCTACTGCCAGCGACGATAATACGGTTAAGTTATGGAGCTTTGATGGTAGGTTGTTGAGAACTTTAGAGGGGCACGCTAAGAAAGTTTTAGGAGTGAGTTTTAGTCCCGACGGTCGGCTTTTAGCTTCCGCCAGCGAGGATACAACTATTAAAATCTGGACGAGTCGAGGGGATTTATTAAAAACTTTAGAGGAGCATAAAGACCGAGTTTGGCAAGTAACTTTTAGTTCGGATAGTAAAGTTTTGGCATCGGCAAGTTGGGATGGTACTGTTAAGCTTTGGAGTATGGAAAATTTGCCGGAACCGATGGAGGAATTAGAGGAGGCGATCGGTCGTGGTTGCGATTATTTACAGGATTATTTGCAGTACAATTTAGACAAAGAAATATGTCGCTAAACAATTAACAATTAACAATTAACAATTAACAATTTGCAAAAATCCAGAAACCCGGTTTTTTTTAACCAATACCTTCGCTTGCATCGATATTTAAGAAACCGGGTTTTTTCAAAAAACCCGGTTTCTGGCGGG
>CALKCV010000107.1 GCA_938083405.1 uncultured Microcoleaceae cyanobacterium
TGCACTTGTGCGCGATCGCGCACGAGTTTCGACATCGGTGGAGAGCTTATCAACCAGACTCAATAAACCGCCTCATTTATTTAGACAATGCGATCGAAATGCTTTTTGGCGTGGTAGTCATAACTATTTTCCCTACTAAACAACTCTATATTAGCATACTAGCAAACTGTCAGACCTTTGTCAATAATTTTATTTTAGCAGCGATCGCCCCCCAAAAACCCAAACAGAAATTTGCACGATTGACACCCACCCTGCTACAATATCCAAAAACTACCCTAGATTGTCCCATAATGCCAGCTAGAGACGCTTACCATGCCAATTTAATCAACGCTCTGGTAAAAGATAACTGGAGCATAACCGACGACCCTTACTTTATGCGGTGGGGCACCAGGGATATGTATGTCGATTTGGGTGCTTCTTTACTTCTGGCAGCAGAAAAAGAAGAGGTGAAAATAGCAGTATAACTGAAAAGTTTTGCAAGTCGTTCCCCAATGAACGATCTAGAAAATGCGGTCGGTCAGTATGTTGTTTACCATGACGTACTCGAAAAAATAGACCCAGAAAGAATGCTATATTTAGCAGTAGATGAAAAGCCTTATAATGGAATCTTCAGCGAACCCATAGGCCAACTAATGCTAGAAAACGACCGCTTAAATTTAGTAGTTTTCAACAAATCGGAGGAGGTAATTGTTCGATGGATACCATCAGTAAATACCAACAAATAATCGAGAAAATAATCGGCGACTACGCTCGATTGCGCTATTCAGATAGCGAAGTAGAAAGAAGAACGGTTTTCGACCGAGAACAGAACCATTATTTATTAATGATTTTGGGAGTAGAGGGTCATAAAATGGTTCATGGTTGCATACTTCATCTGGAAATCAGAGGCGATAAAATTTGGATTCATCGCGACGGAACTGAAGATGGTATAGCTACAGAGTTGTTAGCAGCAGGGGTTCCCAAAGACAAAATTGTTTTAGGGTTTTATCACCCAGAAACACGCGAGCTAACCGAGTTTGCAGTTTGTTAATTAAATAGAGCAATATTGCATCCGCAACGCTGCGCGTTTCATGTCGCGTAGCGAAACGCCACAAATTAAGAAACCGGGTTTTTGATAAAAACCCGGTTTCTGGATGCCATCCCAACCGTTTCACGGAGGTCCGCACAACCTACTGTTCCTAATACCACGAATCAATCTGCTAAATAACTGCCTAAATATAACCAGGGTAATTCTAATAAATTGCGGTGGTAAATACTCGTAATAAAACAACGCACCGATAAACCAGAACGACTTTTATTTATTTGCTCTATCTGGGATTTTACTGGTAGAAAATAATTATTAAGAACGTAATTATGCCGCTGCAACCAATTCAGAGAAGAACCGTGGGGTAAATAACTTAATTTCGACCCTTCTAACTCCAGGTCGCGACCGATTAAATCTGCCTTATTCAAACAAATAACTATTCGTCGCGCCTGGGGACAATCATAACAAAAAAACTCCGCCCACCGATGGAATCTATTGCACCATTGCTCCTTAGTAATAAATTCTTCCTGGTTTACACTGGGCTGCAATATTTCCCGATAGGGCGGAACTAGCAAGATTATGCCCTCGCTTTTGCCAACCAATTCTTTAAACCGTTGCCATTCTTCCGGTTGTTCTGACTGCCACGATCGCCTAAATATCTCCCCAGGAGAATCGATCCAATCTACCGGAATTTCATAAACCCCGGCGGGCAGGCGGACTTGGACTTCTATGGGCCGCCGTTCGATGCTTTGAGTCGGTTTGGCGGTCCCGTCCAGGTTGAGAATTTTGGCCTTGAGGTTATGGTAATCTCGATCGGGCAGGGACACCCGTACGTACTTCCCCTCGGGGTTTGCTAATTCTAATGCTAGATGAGTTTTGCCCACCGCGCGATCGCCTATATAAACAACTCCCACTTTTTGCTCTCCTTGTCTCTGGTTCGGTTTCGATCCTATTATCTAACAATTTGAGGCTGTCTGGAGAATCGCTCAAAAAACCTGCTTTCTTAATTCCATTTCCTTTCCACTATAATAGTAATGTTTTTTTGAGTACGACCATGAGTATGAATACGAGCAACCTTCAAAAAATAGCCGATTTTTTCCAATTCCAGCGACTCCAAACTAACTTTAGAACGGAGGCGATCGCCGGCATTACCACCTTTGCCACTATGGCATATATTCTAGCAGTAAATCCCGATATTTTATCCAAAGCAATTTTCACAGAAACTCCTGGAGATTTATTCCCTGAATTGGTAATTGCAACGGCAATATCCGCAGCTATAGCTACTTTTATAATGGGAATTTATGCCAAATATCCCTTTGCTTTAGCGCCGGGCATGGGACTCAATGCTTATTTTGCTTTTTCCGTAGTTTTAGGATTGGGAATATCTTGGCAAGTTGCCCTGGCAGCAGTGTTTATCGAAGGGTTAATTTTTATAGTTTTAACTTTAACTAAATTTAGAGAAAAAATAGTAACAGCAATTCCCGAATGTATCAAGCACGCCACCGCCGCAGGCATTGGTTTATTTCTAGCTTATATTGCCCTAACCAGCACGGAAATTATCGTGCCAAGCGAGGCAACAATAACGACCGTCGGCAATCTAAACCGACCCACTACATTAATAGCGATCGCTGGCATTTTCATCGCTTCAGCATTTATCGCCCGTCGCGTCAAAGGCGGATTAATCTTAGGAATATTAGCTACGGCCTTGCTGGGATGGATTTTAGGAATTGCCCCTTGGCCTACTGCCATTATTAGCGTTCCCGAACTACCAATTAATTTATTCGGTGGAGCATTTATTGGCTTGGCAGATGTAGGGAAAATTAAAATAGGGGAATTAATTAGCGTCGTTTTTGCCTTTCTTTTTGTCGATCTTTTCGACACAGTTGGCACTCTTACCGGACTGGGAATTAAAGCAGGTTATATGAATAAAAAAGGAGAATTGCCCAATGCTAATAAAGCATTTATGGCGGATGCTGTCGGTACCGCAGTAGGGGCAATTTTTGGCACTTCCACCGTAACCAGTTATATCGAATCGGCATCGGGAGTTTCCGAGGGAGGCCGCAGCGGTTTTACTGCTGTTGTGGTAGGTCTTTTGTTTGTTGTTTCTATATTTTTTATTCCCCTACTCGCAGCGATTCCTTCCTTTGCTACGGCACCTGCTTTGTTAATTGTAGGAGTGTTAATGATGGGCAGCGTTAAAAATATTCGCTGGGAGGATCCGGCGGAGTCTATTTCGGCATTTTTAACTATTATCATTATGCCTTTAAGTTACTCGATTTCTGAGGGATTGGCTGTTGGTTTGATTAGCTATCCTCTTTTGAAAAGCTTTCAAGGTAAATTCTCAAAGATTTCTATTTCGATGTGGGTCGTCGCCGCCTTGTTTTTACTGAAAATTGTTTTGTGGAATTAGCAACGGATTATTTAACGGATTTACGTCGTTCCGTTTTTGGTGGGGGAATTAGTCGCGGACAATTGGTAATTAGCACGAAGGCGATATAATTAAAGAATATCGCTAAATTTTAACTGCAAAAATAAGCTATGAAAGGCAATTATTCACAGATTTACTCTCCCGCTTTAGAAGAGATAATAGACCGTTCTTTTAGTATTGCCGCCCCCGATACCCCGGTTGTAGAGGCGATCGCCTCTATGAATCGCAGCGGGGAAAGACGATGTTTTGTCATGGAAGGCAGCCAGTGGGTAGGAATGTTTACGAAGGAAGAAGCCGTTAAATTAGCAAGGTCCAGTAAAAACCCAGAGGTAATAACCGCAGGGGAAATAATGAATCGAGGAGGGATGTTGCATCCGCTTTCGTTAGCGATCGCCCTGGAATTAAGCGAGTATGAAAATATTTTTACTGTTTTTAGACTGTTGCGAAAACAGCAAAGAGAATGCCTACCAGTAACAGACAATGGAGGAGAATTAATAGGAGCAATTACCCCAGAAAGTCTCTGGCAAAAAATGCCAGAAATAGTAGCAGGATTAGAGGAAACAATATCTATTTTAGAAACAGAAAAAAGGGAAATATTGCAACATTATAACGCCGAGTTAGAACGAGTAAAACTTGGCACGACAGAACTTGCCAGACAGGCAGAAAGCAGGCGCATTTTATACGACATTGCCCAAAATATCAGAAAATCTCTCAACCTCGAAGATATCCTCAACAGCACAGTTGCCGAAGTGCGACAGTTTCTCCAGACAGATAGGGTCATAATTTACCGCTTTAACCAAGACTGTAGCGGGGTTGTAGTAGCGGAGTCGGTCGGCGAAGGTTGGGAGTCGTGTTTGGGACGAACCATTAACGATAGCTGTTTTGTTCGGACTTGGGTCGATCGCTATCCAAACGGTCGCGTTCGCGCTGTAGATGATATTTACCAAGCAGGGATGCCGCTTTGTTATGTCAAGTTCTTAGAAACATTGCAGGTAAGGGCAAAACTATTAGTTCCGATTTTCAAAAAGGACCGGTTGTGGGGCTTGATGTCTGCCAACCAATGTTCCGACTCCAGAGAGTGGCAGCAGTGGGAGATAGATCTGCTAGAAAGCTTGGCAACTCAGATAGCGATCGCCATCCAACAAGCAGAGATATATCAAGAATCCCAAGCCCAACTCAGAGAACGCCAGCGAGCAGAAAGCCAAATTCTCAAGCTCAACGCTCGACTAGAAGGACGAGTCCGACAGCGGACCGCCGAAGTAGAAGCAGCCAACCAACTCCTCCAACGAGAAATCGCCGAACGCAGGGCGGTAGAAAAGATGTTGAGAAATTCGGAGGCAGAAATCCGGGGGGTGTTTGAAGCCACCAGCGACATCGTACTGGTCCTCGACGGGGAACCAGACCATATAACCATTGCCCCTACTAATTCAGATTTTTTGTACGAGCCAAACAACGATATTCTAGGCAAGACCGTAGAACAATTTTTTGGCGACAATGCCGCAAGTTTTAGGCAGCCCATTAAGGCAGCTCTAGAGAGGCAACAGACGGTCAATTTTGAATACAGCTTGCTTGCTGGTAAAGTAGTTGTTTGGTTTTTGGCAAGTATTTCCCCCATATCAGAAGAACTCGTCGTTTGGGTAGCCAGAGATATAAGCGATCGCAAGCGCATAGAACAGGTGTGGCAAGAGGCTCGCGAACAGCTAGAAACCTTAGTAAAAGAAAGAACCGCCGCCTTTGAACGAGCTAACGACACCTTAATCCAACAAATCCAAGAACGCTTGCAGGCAGAAGCAGAATTGAGAAGCCGCGCCGGCCAGCAAGAAGCGATAGCTCGCCTCGGCCAACAGGCTCTCTCCATGACCGATATCGATGCCTTGATGATGGAAGCCACAACCCTAGTGGCTCGAACCCTGGGGGTAGAATACTCTAAAGTTGTAGAATTGCTGCCGAACCTGGCGGCTTTGTGGGTTAGGGCGGGATGCGGCTGGTCCGAGGGGATAGTCGCTCGGGCAACGGCCATCGCCTTCAACAGATCCCAGGCAGGCTACACCCTGAAGTCCAACAAGCCCGTGGTAGTAGAAGATTTGGGCATCGAAACCAGATTCACCCCTTCGCCGTTGCTGCAGGAACACCGCGCGGTCAGCGGCATCAGCGTTATAATCCAAGGCAAGGAAAGACCAGTTGGCGTGTTGAGCGCCCATAGCACCAAGCATCGAAAATTCAACCCCGACGATGTTAATTTTCTCCAGGCCGTTGCTAACGTTCTGGCAATGGCGGTCGAGCGCCAGCAAGCTGAGATGGAATTAAAGCGCTTTTTCGCTCTCTCCCTCGATATCCTCTGTCTGATAGGCTCTGATGGCTATTTCAAACGGATCAATCCGCGATTTGAATCCATCCTCGGTTACACAAAAGAAGAAATTTTAAGAAAGTCCTGTTTTGATTTCATGCATCCAGAAGATAAAGAAGCAAGCAAAGCAGAACTTTTAAACCTAAATAAAGGAATTACCAGCTTTGACTTCGAAAATCGCTACAGGTGCGCCGACGGTTCTTATCGTTGGTTGGCGTGGTCGGCCATTCCTTCGGAGACGGAAGATATCATTTATGCGGTAGCTCGCGATATTACCGATCGCAAGCGGGCAGAAAAAGCTCTAGCCCAGCGGGAGCGTTATTTAACTGCTATAGTGGAAATTCAGCAGCGGTTGTTAAGGGTTAATTATAACGAAACGAAAAGCGCCCCAGAGATCGACTCGGAAATACTCGAACCCCTGGGGCGCGCTTCCGGGGCTAGTCGAGTTTTTATGTTCGAGAACCACGGAGAACTAGATTTTTCCGCCGACGGTCGGAAAAAAGGGAAAAAGAAGGACTGCTTGCTAGTCAGCCAAACTGCCGAGTGGTGCGCCCCTGGAATTAGTTCGACGATGGATACATTTTTCAATCTACCTTTAGATAGGATTTTAGCCAATGCCGCTCGCAGCCTAGCTATGGGGCAAGTGGTGGCAAAAACTGTAGCCCAACTGCCCCAGAAGCAGCGCGAATTTCTAGGAGTGTCAGACGTGCGCTCGCTCTTAATTTTGCCCTGCCTGGTTAAGGGAGAATTCTACGGTTGTATCGGTTTGGCCGACTGCGTTGAAGAACGAATCTGGGAACCTTTAGAAATAGAATTATTGCGCTCTGCCGTGGCTGCAGTCTCCCTGGCATGGGAACGCCAACAAGCGGAACTTGCCCTGCAAGAATTAAATGAGGAACTAGAAGTGAGAGTGGAAGAACGGACTGCAGCGCTGCAAGATAGCAACAGACAATTGCTCGGGGAAATTGCCCGACGCACTCAGATAGAAACTGCCCTCCGACAAAGCGAGGGGATATTTCGCCTGTTCGTAGAACACGCTCCGGCGGCCGTGGCCATGTTCGACCGCCAGATGCGCTATCTAGCTGTCAGCAGGCGGTGGTTATCGGATTACGAACTCGGCGAGGGAGCGATAGTGGGTCGTTCTTGCTACGAAATTTTGCCGGAGATGTCTCAATCTTGGAAAGATACCCATCAGCGTTGTTTGGCAGGGGCGATCGAAACCTGCGAAGAGGATTTGTTGGAGCTTGCTAATGGCTTCTTAGAGTGGATAAAATGGGAAGTTCGCCCCTGGCACGAGCCCGATGGCGACATCGGCGGTATTGTTATGTTTGCTGAAATCATTAGCGATCGCAAGCGAGCGGAGGCAGAAATTAAAATCCGCGCCGGCCAGCAAGCTATCGTGGCTGCCCTCGGCGAGGCGGCTTTATCGGGTACGGAACTTTATGCTTTAATCGCAGAAGTTGTGGTAAGCGTTTGCCGAGGCTTAAATGTAGATTATTGCAAGGTCTTAGAATTCGTCTCCCCAAAACTGACCCTGCTAACTCTTGCTATTCGCGATGCGGACGAGAGTTATGTTATCCTCGAACGGGACGCGATCGCCTCGCGCCCCGCGCGCCAACCGCCTACCCTCGCGCCCCAATTGCGCAGCTACTCTACTATCAAGGGTTTGAATGTCGCCATTCAGGGAAAATATAGCTGTTTTGGGGTTTTGGCTGCTTATAGCGAGACCAAAGCTAGTTTTTCTGAAGACGACACTCACTTTTTGCAAAGCGTCGCTAACGTCCTCGCGGCTGCCATCGATCGCAAGCAGGCGGAGGAAGCTCTCCAAGCTGCTAAAGAACAACTCGAAGCGGTGCTGGATGCGGTGCCGGGCTTTGTTTCTTGGGTTGGGATAGATCGGCGATATCTCGGCGTTAACCGACATTTGGCGGGAGCGTTTAATTTAACTCCAGAAGCTTTTGTCGGTCGAAGACTGGGTTTTCTGCCGGGTAACCAGCAGTTTGCTGAGTTTATGGGTCGGTTTCTGGGCGATCGCGATACCTTTACCGGCGAAGCTACTGTGGAGATAGAGATTAACGATCGCCCTCGCACTTATTTAATTGTCGCCCAGAAATACCAACAGGGCACTGTTGCCGTTTCCGTCGGAATTGATATCAGCGATCGTAAAAAAGCAGGGGAACAACTAAAAGCATCCCTCAAAGAAAAAGAACTTCTCCTCAAGGAAATTCACCATCGAGTCAAAAACAATTTATTAGTGGTTTCAAATCTCCTAGAATTTCAAGCAGACTATACCGAAGACCCTGATATTATCAAAGTCCTCGAAGACAGCCAAAATCGCATTCACTCCATGGCATTAATTCACGAGAAATTATATCGCTCTGCGGACTTAGACAAGATTAATTTCGGCGAATACCTAGAAGACTTGGTAGATAATTTATTTCAATCTTACAATATCAGCGAAACTCGCGTACAATTTGAGTTTGAAATAGAACCACTTTTCTTAAACGTAGAAACTGCTAATCCCTGCGCTTTAATCGTCAATGAGTTATTATCAAATACCCTCAAACACGCTTTCCCAGAAAGCCGAAATGGTAAAGTATTTCTGGTACTTCATCAAGATGCCAATTCTACCATAACTTTAATTGTCCGAGATAATGGTATTGGTTTTCCTAAAGACTTGGATTTTCATAACCTCGAATCCTTGGGCATGGAATTAGTATTGACTTTAACCGAACAGCTAGAAGGAACTATAGAATTAGAACCCGTTCCGGGGACTTCTTTTAAGTTACGTTTCCACGAACTTAAGTATCGACAGCGCTTGTCTTAAATGGGATATTCTCAGTTTTCCCGGAGGAAATTATTGCTGTTCGTAGTAATCGCTTTAGCGATTGTAATTATTCGTAGTAATCGCTTTATAACAATTAATAATTAATAATTAATAATTAATAATTGAGGCAAATGTGTGGGCTCCTTGTTCTGCCTTGCATTTCCCTTTTTCCTCTCTTTATTTTTTTATGGTTGTTTATTGCGACTTGATATTAGCGATTTTCCTAGAAGTTCTTTGATCGATGGCTTTAGCGATTGTAATTATTCGTAGTAATCGCTTTAGCGATTTCCCTAGAAGTTCTTTTATCAATGGCTTTAGCGATTGTAATTATTCGTATTAATCGCTTTAGCGATTTCCCTAAAAGTTATTGTTCAATCGCTAAAGCGATTGCTACAACAGTAGCTTTATTCGCAAACTAACGTTTTTTTCAATCGCTGAAGCGATTACTACACACCACGCTTTAGAAATATAAAAATCTAAATATTTTATACCAAAATAAAATACAACTGCTATAATAGCGATGGAGTCAGACAATTCTTACGAACAGAGGTTTTAACTAATGAGCGATATCAAAATTTTAATTGTAGAAGACGAACTTTTAATTGCCAAAGGTTTATCCCGCAAGCTGCAAAAATTAGGATTTACCGCCATCGATATTGTCTCATCAGGGGAAGCTGCCCTACAAAAAGTTGCGGAATTAAAACTAGATTTAGTCTTAATGGATATTGTTATTAAAGGAGAAATGGATGGCATAGAAACAGCAACAAAAATACACCAAATGCATAACATTCCGGTAATTTATTTAACAGCTTATGCCGACGATAACACCATAGAAAGAGCCAAGGAAAGCGGTTCTTACGGCTACATTCTCAAACCCTATAAAGAAAGAGAATTACACGCAACTATTAAAATGGCACTGCAAAAACATCAAAAAGACCTTGAGTTGCGACGTACTCTGGCAATAGCAGAAGCGATCGGTAAAGAAAAATCCCAACATCTATCCGCTGCATCCCACGATTTACGCAATCCCCTAACTACAATTATGATGTCTGCCGAACTTTTGGAAAAATTCGATCGCAACTTTAACAAAGATAAAAAGTTAACCCTTCTCAAACGCATTAAAGCTGCTGCCAATAATATGAACCTTTTACTAGAAGATGTTCTGACTCTAAGCAAGGCAGAATCAGGCACGATGGCTTTAAATCCTCAACCTTTGGATTTAGTAGAATTTTCTCGCAATATCTTAGAATTATTAGAATCTAATTCCAGCAAAAAACATCATCTTACTTTCCAAAGTAAAGGTTATTTTTCCCAAGCTTGTTTGGATGAAAATTTGCTGATTCATATTCTAACAAATTTGCTCTCAAACGCCATTAAGTATTCTCCAGAAGGGGGTACTGTTAGTTTTGAATTAATAGGAGAACCCCACCAAGTTACTTTCCGCATCATAGATGAAGGAATTGGTATCCCAGAGGATTATCAAGAGAAACTTTTTCAACAGTTCCAACGAGGCTCTAATGTCGGTGAAATTAAAGGTACTGGACTCGGTTTATCTATCGTTAAGCGAGGTGTGGAACTACATGACGGGCAGATTGCGATTGACAGCGCAGTAGGAAAGGGCACTACTGTTATTGTTACTTTACCCTACGTTAATGGTTAGTTGTTAGTTAACAATTAACCACTAACAATTAACCACTAACAATTACCGAAAAGGAACAATTCTGGCATTCAAACCATTTCTTTTTAATACCCACAAAAGTTGGTCCGCCTCGCCGCGATCGCGAAAAGCGCCCGCCTGCATAACCGACTGACCGTTGAGAGTCTTCTCAAAAGCATCGGGAACGATCGCCCGCAAGCGCGACTCTTCCCGCCGACCTCTGACATTAACTACCACCCGATACCGCAAACCCAAAGCCAGCGTTCGGTTGCCAGAACCGGACCGCCCAGAATTACCGGGCCAAGAATTAGCAACCCCCCTTAACTCTGGCGGCACATAACCGCCGCTGCCCAGAGGAATATTCGCACCGGGAACCGGTAACAAACCATCGGAGGTAGGTCTTGTTTCCCTCCTTTCGCCGCAGGAACCGAAACGACAGGAGGTAGAACGATCGCTACTGGGGCGATTACGCCGAGTTCCCGGCAATCTCAAAAAAGGTCGCGATCGCCTTGGTCTCTGGGGCATCGGTATTTCTACCGCCTCGGAACCAGACCTGTTGCGATCGCCATTGCCTCGAATTCGCCTGTGGAACCTCTCCTCCCAGTCAGCATTTTTAGCCCCCGCCTCCTCATCCCCGCTATCGGGTAAAGGCACCGGAATTTCGATCGCATCAGCACTGGAAGTCTCCACGTCTGATTCCGAAGCGCCGTTGCGACTTGGCAAAACTCGGTCTAAGATTCTTCCCTCCCCGGCAATCGCTTCTCGACCTCCATTCGCTCGCGCCCCAGAAGCAAGGCTGCCATCGAATATAGTCAAAGCCGCAGTTCTTTCCCTGCTAGAGTTTGGCCGATTTCGCCCTACTATAGGAGAAACAGTCCTTGCTGGGGCAGTAGTTCCCGCTAAATCGAAGCGTCCCGAGAGGCGATCGCTGCCGAATATATTGCCAAAAGCCGGGATAATATTCTTATCCGTAGCATTATAGAGGTCGTATCGAGCGTTATTGCGGATCGTATTGCGACCCGGTTCTTCCGAGTGGCCCAAATCCGGGAGAGATAGAGCGATCGCCACTACACCATCCCTGGCGTTTTGTTCGATATAATTTCCCCGAATCGTCGGTCGCGCCTTACCTTGAATTAAAATCCCATCTTGGTTATCGACTATCCTATTTCCCACCACCACCGGCGCGGCATCTTCGGCAACCTTAATGCCAAAACTGTTTTTCTCAAATAAATTATCGCGAATTTCCGGTTGAGAATTGGCATTAACGTTTATGCCAGTAGCACCGTTTTCCCTGAAATTATTTTCTATAACTATCGGCGCGCTGTTGCCCGCCAGGGAGATACCGTCGCGGGCGTTAGCTAAAAAAGTGTTTTTCGCTACCACTGGCGAACTAGATTCGATCCACAAACCGTGACCTCTATAATTAGAATTTGTCACCGTTACGCCGCTTAACCTCGAACCCGCCTCAGCTAAGATAGTAATATTTTGCCTCGCTAAAGTCGGACTGACAAAATCCCCGCCACCTTCAATAATGACGCTTTGCCCCCGATCGAAAGGGTTCCCCTGAAGCGTGACCTCTGGTTTGAGGACTAAAGGAAAAACTTCCCCCCTCGCCGCGTTGTAGGTTCCAGGTGTTAGTAAGATGACCGTATTCGGTTCGGCAAATTTC
>CALKCV010000108.1 GCA_938083405.1 uncultured Microcoleaceae cyanobacterium
GGACAAACTCAGGAGGCGACTCTAAAAAATTTGGAGCGTTTTTATGCAGAAGGTTTGATGGGTGAAATAGATATGGAACCAGAAATTAGGGAAAAAACTTTAGCAGCCTGGCGGTTTCAATTAGAACGTTTGTGGCCCGAGGTTAATTAAAAATTAACATTTTTCCAATTAATAATTGCAAACCACCCTAAAATTCAATGGATATTATTGCCATCCTCAAAGAAGACTATCAAAAATTTCCCGAAGACCAAACTTACAGCATCTATGCAGAAGATGTTTATTTTGAAGATCCTGTTAATAAATTCCGAGGTGGCGATCGCTACCAAAAAATGATTGATTTCTTTAAAAAATGGTTTATAGATATAGAACTAGACCTTAAGGAAATAAATCAATCTGGAAAGACAATAAAAACCCGCTGGACTCTGAGTTGGACGGCCCCCGTACCCTGGAAGCCAAGGATGGCCATACCCGGTTGGAGCGAATTAAAACTCAACGACGAGGGCTTAATTGCCAGTCACATCGACTACTGGGACATTTCCCGCCCGGACGTTTTGAAACAGTTATTTAAAGTTAAGTAATGCAAACAATTTTCAGGTTAGGGAATAGCAAAAAAATAAAGTATCGCTCCCTTCCTTGTAGGTTGGGCTCGGCGAACCGAACCCAACTTTTTCGGTTTCGTTCTGAGTCTTGTTGGTCTGGCAGGGCTAACCTCCACCCAACAACAATTTTTTCGGATTCGTTCTGAGTACGTTCTTCCTAATCCTACCAGAGATAGAAATATCGAGAGTTTCCCCCGAAAAGTAGTTAAAGTTAAAATATGTAACAAAATTTAAGGTAGGTAAAAAATATTCATGCGCGTAATCTTGATGACTGGCAAAGGTGGCGTTGGTAAAACATCTGTAGCCGCCGCCACCGGACTGCGTTGTGCCGAACTCGGCCATAAAACTCTAGTTCTCAGCACCGATCCGGCCCATTCCCTCGCAGACAGCTTCGATTTAGAAATGGGCCACGAACCGCGAAAAGTGAAAGAAAACCTCTGGGGGGCAGAATTAGATGCTCTCATGGAATTAGAAGGTAACTGGGGCGCAGTCAAACGTTACATTACCGAAGTCTTGCAAGCGCGGGGCCTCGATGGAGTCCAAGCGGAAGAGTTGGCGATTTTGCCGGGAATGGACGAGATTTTCGGTCTAGTGCGGATGAAGCGGCATTACGACGACGGCGAATACGACGTTTTAATAATTGATTCGGCACCCACTGGCACTGCTTTGCGACTTTTGAGCTTGCCAGAAGTGGGGGGGTGGTATATGAGAAAGTTTTATAAACCGTTTCAGGGAATGTCTGCGGCTTTGCGACCCCTTGTGGAACCTATTTTTAGACCGATCGCTGGTTTTTCGTTACCTAATAATGAAGTAATGGACGCACCTTACGAGTTTTACGAACAGATCGAAGCCTTGGAAAAGGTGTTAACGGATAATACTAAAACTTCGGTGAGGTTAATAACTAATCCAGAGAAGATGGTTATTAAGGAATCTTTGCGAGCTCATGCTTATTTGAGTTTGTATAATGTGTCGACAGATTTGGTGGTAGCTAATCGGATTATTCCCGAGTCGGTGACGGATCCATTTTTTCAGCGTTGGAAAGAGAATCAAGAGATATATCGGCAGGAAATTCACGAGAATTTTAAACCTTTGCCAGTGAAAGAGGTGCCCCTTTATTCTGAGGAAATGTGCGGTTTGGCAGCTTTGGAACGTTTGAAAGAAACTCTTTATAAAGATGAGGATCCTGCCCAGGTTTATTATAAGGAAAATACGCTGAAGGTGGTACAGGAGGGGGCTAATTATAGCTTGCAATTGTATTTGCCGGGGATTCCGAAGGAGCAAATTCAGTTGAATAAAACTGGGGATGAGTTGAATATTAGGATTGGCAACCACCGACGGAATTTAGTATTGCCCCAGGCTTTGGCTGCTTTGCAACCGAGTGGTGCGAAGATGGAAGAGGATTATTTGAAGATTAAGTTTGCCCAGTTGGCGAAGGTTTAGGATTAAGTAGGGGGAAAGCTTATGGGATTAATGAGGACGTTTTTTCGTAAGGATCGGCGATCGCTCCTGCTCGATGGACAGGCTTTCCTACCGTAGAACAGGCCCGCCTGTTCGGTGAAAATGTCTGTTCCGTCGAAAAAACGCCCCACTGGTAAAATCGGGGGGCGTTTTTTGGTTGGGGGGCGATCGCTTTTGCTAAAGCAACAGGCCCAGACAGCCTGTTGTACGGGTGCAATCGCTAATCGCTAATTAAAAGCGATCGCTTTAACCGGTTTGAACCTTCCAGAGATGAGCGTAAATTCCCCCTTTTGCCAACAAATCTTCATGCAGGCCGGATTCTACTATTTTACCCTTTTCCATCACATAGATAGAATCGGCATTGCGGATAGTAGAGAGACGATGGGCGATCGCGATGGTAGTGCGATTTTGGGTAATGCGTTCGAGCGATCGCTGAATGGCAGCTTCGGTTTCGTTATCCACTGCGGAAGTTGCCTCGTCTAAAACCAAAATTGGTGGATTCTTCAACACCGCTCTGGCGATCGCTATGCGCTGCTGCTGTCCTCCAGAGAGTTTCTGCCCCCTCTCCCCTACTATTGTCTGATAACCTTCTGGCAGTTGGACGATATAATCGTGTGCTTCAGCCACTTTTGCTGCCTCGATTATCTCTTCCTCTGTAGCATCGAAACTCCCATAGGCGATATTCTCCGCAACGGTGCCCTGGAATAAGAATAAGTTCTGACTCACTAATCCGATACAGCGACGCACGTCTTTTAGTTTCAACTTTTGTAATTCGATGCCATCGAATAAGATACTGCCGGATTGCACTTCATAAAAACCTAGCAGAAGTTTAACTAAGGTGCTTTTGCCCGAACCTGTAGAACCGACGATGCCGATAGTTTTTCCGGGTAACACTTTCAGAGAAAGATTTTCTAGCAGGGGCGGGCGATCGCTATAACCAAAAGTGACGTCGCGAAATTCTACTTCGCCGCGTACTTTTTCCGCTGGTAACGATATTTCTCCCGAAGGAGTCGTCACTGGCGTATCCAGCAGATTTATTACTCGGGCAGTGGATGCCATTGCGCGCTCGTACAGATCGAGAAC
>CALKCV010000109.1 GCA_938083405.1 uncultured Microcoleaceae cyanobacterium
ATTAATTATTAATTATTAATTACTTATCCATTCTAACAATAACCAAAAGAGAAAATCCGGTGGCTTTTACCACCGAACATCTCGTTGAGAACTATTGATGAGGAACTTTCGCCCTTTAAGTTCGTTCCTTATAATAAGATACAGCCTAAATTGTTGCGAACCGTTGCTTAACTTTCGCATATGCCATATCGGCGACATTCCTTACTTTGGTAATCGTCCCCGATTAACAAACTCTCCTGCTTTTGCTTTGGAGATTCTATGCCAAAATCCTCTAGGGATAGAGCTCTGGGGAATTGTCCGTCGAGTTTTAACCAGTTATCTAGTGCTTCTACTAGGCCGTCTGCCATTAGAATACTTAATTCTGAATTAGGATCCATGGCCTCCCGACCGACATCCATTTTCTCCTCGCCAGTGGCAGCGAAGCTTTGACTAATATTGAGTGCCAGCATTAGAGGTAATGCCAAACTCGCAGTCAAAATTTTTGATACCTTGTATTTCATTTTTTTCACCTTCTTTAAATTGGTAAGAGTGACTATTTCCCGAGTGGGGATTCGGGTCAGTTCGTCCGTCGATTCTTTTTTCAGATAAATTACGGTCCGCCAGGATTTTTTTACCCAAAATCCTGGCTTTTAGGGTGTAGTTTTTACCCTAAAAGTTAGTAAAGTTGAAATGTTAGATATTTCACCTCTTTTAGTTTCTATTCTGCGTATTTTTTAATAAAGTTTTCTCTGGCGATGTGACACTATTTTGAATTGCTAGCAAGTAGCAGTTAATACTAAGCTTCTGCTTTCATCCGCTTATTTAGCAATTTATAATCGTGAAAATATTTAATCGCGGCTATTTCAGCAGCTAACTGTTTGCCTTGCTAGCTCAGTAGCGATCGCTTATCAACTACAGAACGGTTTTTAAGCTGGCACATCTAGTGGATTAATTGTGGCGTTCTTTTTGTTTCTCATTCGTAATTGCACCCCGGTTAAAAAAATAAAGTTTAACTGTAGTTCGGCAAAGCTTTTTTGCCTTTGTTTTCATTATAGCAAGATTTCTTTAATTGGCAACTATGCTGCCGTGTTGTTTTTATTGCTGTTTTTATTGTTGCTTTTCTAAAAGGAGGGTTTCTCTTTTAATATGTCTTAAGGATTGTGCCAGCAATCCTTAAGTTGCCAAAATCCTAAAACTTGTTGAGCTTCTTGCTTATCTTCCTTTAATCTGGTCAAATAATTCCAACGCTCCAGCAAATCCTACACCGCCTTTTAAGCCCCCTTAAAGCTTGACAAACTATGGAAAATATTCGATCCCCCTCCCGTCCCCCTTAAAAAGGGGGAGGCCAAAAGAAGATTTTTTTAATGTCCGGGGGACTTTGGGACTGAGCGGCTCCGGGTGCATCTCAATTTTCAGGACTAAGGCCAAAAAAGCCCATTTCTGTCATTGCGAGCGACAGCGAAGCAATCGGGGACGTCTATATCTCGTTCCTCATGCGTAAGTCTTGATTTTGTAAGCTGTTATGCATTTAATTTTTCATGGCCGCGAGCGGGGACGCTCGCACTGGAACCCTCGCTCGCCCCCCCGACGACGAACGTCCGACAATTATTAATTATTAATTATTAATTATTAATTACCTACTGCCAGAGCGAAGGGCACCGCGCCACAATCGAACCAGGGCAACTCCCATAATCCCAGCCACCACTGCCCACGCCAGCGCCAAACCTAAGACTTCGCAGAGGAAGAGATGGGCGATCGCGTACAAAATCCCCCCCACGGTCCAACCAAAAGACAGACCGATGGCCCAAGCAAAACTATTGAGCAAAATCCACCAGTAGGCCTTAGGCAGGGACCGGAGGACGAGCCATTGTCCCAGTCCCAAAAAAAGCCCGATTTGAGCGCCATCAATAATGCCGGCGATCGCTCTGACGAGTAAAAGTTCGCTTCTGGGGGCAATCCAACCAACGGCGCCTAAATTGCTGGCTCCGAGCAAGGCCCAAGCGATGGTACTGGCGATCGGCCACCACTTAGCCGCAGAGAAATATCTTCTGAGGGCGAACCACTGAGCCAACCCTACCGCAGCCCCCCCGATCGCTCCTGGCAAGAGTCCCAGATAAGGTCTGGTGCCGATTTCTACAAAGAACAAACTTAGCAAAAAGCCAAGCTGCGAAAAGAATACCCAGCGAAACCAGAAGCCCCAGCCAATATCGGCGGGGCTTAGGTAGAAGCGATCGTCAAACCTGGTTGCAGCCACAGGAGTTTTCTCGGTAAACGACTTAAATCAATCGATTCTATATTAGACTTCGTGCCTGTTGCCTGACGAATGCAATTCGTCTCAGAGCGATCGCAGGGCAGGAGTGGGGAAGAGTTCTTGGAAAACGAGGCGACGTTCTTGGGGGGGGTCGGGAGTCATATAAGTCCACAAACTCTCCCAATAAAAGAAAGATACGCCGTCAAAACCCCGAAGGCGGGTTTCCTTAACCTGTTCTTTAATTTGGGCGATCGCTACGGGGTTGTTCCAAGTTCCGCTCAAAATGCCAATTCCCACTGGCACTTTACTGCGAGCGAAGCTTAGGATCGGTTTCTCCAACTCTTGTTTGAACTTACCCCGATCCTTGCGATAAACCTGCAAAATTATTTCATCCACTATTCCCTTCTCTACCCACGTCTGCCAGTCTTGCAGATATAGTTTATAAGCAAAATTCTGTGGGTTTGGAGAGACGGACACGATACAATTTGGCTTGACGGCTTTAACTGCCTTATAAATTCTTCCTAGAAAAGCAGTCAGCTTGTCCGCGCGCCAGCCCATCCACTCCGCATCGCGAGGGTTATCTGGGGGAGTTTTTCCTTGATGTTCTTGTTGATAAAGCCTAACTGTAAACGGATCGTAGCCTAATTCTACTGGCATGGCGAAGCGATCGTCTAATTGAATGCCATCCACTGGATATTTTTCGACGACTTCGAGAATGAGTGAGAGTAGAAAATTTTGCACGTCGGGGTGGATGGGGTTGAGCCAGACGTTGTTTATAGAAAGAGAATATTGGAATTTTTCTAAGGGCGATCGCTCTTCCCCCTCTGGCAGCAGGTCTTGAAAATCTAGTTCAAATATATCTTTTGGCAACTTTTTGGTGAGGTCGCGCGTAGCAGTCACCCAGTGTGGATGGCGCTTTACCAGTTGAGAATTTACTGGGGCCATGAAACCGTACTCAAACCAGGGAATGACTCTCAAACCTTGGCGATGTCCTTGGGTTAAGATTTCTGCTAGCAGGTCTCGACCGAAACGGAACAGGGTTAGGGTGGTATCTTGGGAGTAGCCGGTGGTTTTTGCAGCGAGTTTACTGGGGTAGAAGGTGCGACCTCGGTTCCAGACGACGGGATAGATGGTGTTAAAGTTGAGTTGGGCTAGTTGGCGCAGGGCGCGATCGATCGCCCAAGGCATGAATAATACTCCACTGGCGACGTTGGCGATCCAGACGCCTCGTATTTCTGCCGGCTGGGGGGCAGGGTTGGCGGCGGTGACTGGGGCGGGAGGCGAAAAGGCGATCGCGCTTAGGGAGAGGATGGCGAGGGCGATCGTTATTCCCAGACCTAGCCTGCGTTTCAATTTCCCATAGAATTTCATTTTAGTTATGGTTGCCATAGTTTTCATGTTATATAATAATCATGGGTTGGGTCGATCTGACGAACGGGAGAAAAAATTACTATGATTCAAGAGTTAATTGATTTAAGACAGAGCATCATTGAGGGGCGAACCGATGATGCTTTAGAAATAATAGACGATTTAGATGGGATGGGTAGAAAATCTCTGTTAAGGAATATCAAAAGTTATCTAGTCAGGATGTTAATCCACTTAATCAAAAACGAAGTAGAAGGACGCTTGACTAATTCTTGGGCGGTATCTATTCGAGATTCTGTAGTAGAAATTCAGGATTTAAACTTGATGGATAATAAGAAGTCGCACTATCTTAAAATCGATGAGTGGGAGAGTATTCTGGAGCAAGCTTTTGATTCCGCTCTTTATAAAGCTAGTTTAGAAGTAAGTAACGGAGCATATAAACCAGTGCAACTTCTGAAAATCATAGATAAAGCAGAGGTAATCGGCATAGCAACTAAAATGTTAAAGTTGACTTATTCTTATTCTCAGGAAAACCTGGGAGATGCAATTAATACCGAATTAAGTCAACTGCCAGGGGGTGAAGATTGGAACGTGGATAGAGAGAATTAATTATTTGGCAAAGGGCATAATAATAGTCAGACAAAAAACACAAATATTTACAACAAGCTAGAAGATAATTAAAATAGAAAAACTTACCATGATTCAAGAGTTAATCGATTTAAAACAGAGCAT
>CALKCV010000110.1 GCA_938083405.1 uncultured Microcoleaceae cyanobacterium
AATCGGGTTCCAGAAACCCGGTTTCTTTGAGAAACCGGGTTTCTAATATGCCACGAATCCTGCACGGATTGCTATAGGTAATGACTAATAATTGTTAACAACAAAGTAACAAGCAATTACAAATTAATAATAATGAAAACTTATATCAACTTTGCAGGTTTCACAGTAGGACTGGTAATTATTTTATTACTAGCATTTAGCGTTCTTCAATTGTTGCAAATTCCGGCAGGTAGTTTTCTCGACTGGGTAATTGGTGGTGGTACTTTTTGGTGGCTGTTGTTAATAGTTACGGTGCCTTGGAACATTCATTTTGAAGCTAAAGAAGTTTTAGCAGAGGCGGAAGAATCTCGCAAAAAAGATATCAAAGTTGACGAGGAACAAGTTAAATATGTAAACGCTATAGCTAAAAGCTCTTTAATTGCAGCTATTGTCTTACATCTGCTCTCTACAATATGGCTTTATGCTTTAGCTGTTTTGGGAATTAGCGCGGTGGGTTACGTCGGTTCTGCGGCGGCTTTACTATTAACTATTCTGCGTCCGGCAGTGCGACTTTATCAATATTTAGCGGTGCGTTTGTCGATGGTTCGGCGCGAATTTCTACATCCACGGGAAGATATCGCAGAACTGCGGAGTCGGTTCGATAATTTGGAAATTAAGATTGGAGAAATCGAGGAACAATTAAATCTTAGAAACCCTAATTCTTGGGCGGCAATGCAGGAGTGCCACTGGGAGAAAGCTCAAAAAGATTTAACTCGTTTGGCAGCGGCGATCGAAGAAGACAAAGTTACCAATCAAGCGGAACATCTACGGTTAGCTAGGGAGGCGCAAAGTGCCATATCTCAATTAAGCGCCGACGCGCAATTTCTCGATCGCGTCCGGGAAATTATTCGCTTTTTTAAAGAAGCGTAATCTAACAATTAACAATTAATAATTAACAATTAACAATTCCTCTTTTCCCACCAATAACCCATCCGTTAAATCCTCTGCAAAATCCGTTGCCTACTTTTCGCTCATCCCATCCATTCTTTCTCTAACAGATAGCCGGAACAAAGAACGAAGCAGAATAAATAATCCATAAGCCGATACAGCAAAAACAGCGATCGCTCCTCCCAAATACCCCCCATTCAACAACACCGAACCAGACAAAAAACTAAATCCTGTTACTGTCGAATAAATCAGACTTTTCAGCGCCAAATTAATTCTTTTCAAAAGGCGATCGCTCTCTAAAGTCCGCACCCTAAACTGCAACTCTCCATCCTCTATTCTTCTTTGCAAGCTCTCGATTAAAATCTGGCTTTGACTTGGCTGCTGCAACTTATATTTAATAAAATTGCGAGTTTGTTTTGCCAGTTCCCCAACAATTCTACCCCGCCGCCCCGAAACCGTTAAATTTTTCACAAAAGGTTGAGCGCAAACCAGCAAATTATATTCAGGATCCAGAGCTTTAGCCACCCCATCCAAAGTCGTCAGGGACTTCAAAATAAAAGTCATCTCAGCCGGCAAGCGAAAAGGTTGCTGCTCGAACATAGCATAGAGTTCGTCCTTTATCTCGTTAAACTCATAAAAATCAATCGGTTTTTCTATAAACCTTTCCAATAAAAAAGCAATCAACCTTCGCACTGGCATCATGTCAGCAACCGGTTCGATTAAACCCATCTCTATTAAAGTTTCTAAAACCTCATCATCGTCCTTCCTTAAAACAGCAAAAAAAGTTTTAATCATCGTGTCTTTTGTCAGACCTTTCACCTCACCCATCATGCCAAAATCATAAAAAATAATACCCCCAGTAGTCGGGCTAACAGCCAAATTCCCAGGGTGAGGGTCCGCTTGAAAAAAACCATCTAATAACAACTGTTTGAGATAACAACAAACCCCTATTTGATTGATTTTTTTAGGATTAATGTTAAATGATTCTATGCGAGGGCGATCGTCTATCTTAATTCCCGGTAAATACTCCAAGGTCAAAACCTTCTCTCTAGTAAATTCCCAGTAAACCTTTGGTACTAAAATCTCTGGATAATCCTTAAAATTTTCGCGGAAGCGATCGGCATTTCTTCCTTCTAGGGCGTAGTCAATTTCTTGAAATAAAATAGTAAAGAACTCATCGTAAATAGCATCTAAATCGTATTTTCGCGTCCAAGAAAAATGGCGCTGACAAAATCGCATAACCTTTCTAACCGCCTTAACATCGAGATCGAATAGCCTTCTCAAGCCGGGACGCTGGACTTTCACCACAACCTCTTCCCCAGTTTGCAGCGTCGCTCTATGTACCTGTCCGAGACTTGCCGCCGCCAGAGGTCGTTCTTTAAAATCTCTAAATAATGTATAAAGAGAGCTATTAAGTTCGGATTCTATAATAGCGATCGCCTCTGTCGTACCAAAAGAAGGCACCCTATCCTGCAAAGTCCCCAACTCGTCCACATACTCTTTTGGTAATATATCCGCGCGGGTCGATAAAGACTGCCCTATTTTAATAAAAGTCGGGCCCAAGTTCAGCATAGTTTTAACCAACCATTTCGCCCGCTTTCTTTTAGTGGATGGGGAATTGTTTTGCGAGAGATTATCCCACCACAAAAAGAACATAAACTTCCCTGCGGCACTAAAAACATCTATTTGTCTTGTCAGAGGAGAATATTGAGTGCGTTGCCAGCGCAGAGGTTTGGGCCCAGTTTTTTTCGCGAGCATATTCTTGCATATTTATCCACCGCCATTAATCTTAACTGGGAAATGCCCGATCGGGAATTGGTGGCAATAAGTAATTAATAATTAATAATTAATAATTAATAATTGTCGGACGTTCGTCGGTGCCGAGCGAGCGTTAATAATTGCGCCATCCGCAGGGGAATTTTTGAACGAAAATGCCGCCGGCCGCGACTACTTAAAAGGCCGCTAACTAGCCGTCAACTCTATCGGCACCCGATGGAAT
>CALKCV010000111.1 GCA_938083405.1 uncultured Microcoleaceae cyanobacterium
GTTTAGGATTATCGATTAGTTATAAAATTATTGTCGAAAGACATGGCGGAGAGTTAAATTGCCAGTCTGAATTGGGCAAAGGAAGTAAATTTACCATGACTATTCCTATTAAGCAGGTATAGCAATCCTATTTGCTGATAATACAATTGGGGACCAGAAACCGGGTTTTTAAAAAACCCGGTTTCTGAGATCGATACCTTCGCCATTTTTTTGTAGGTTGGGTGTAGCTGCCGGAAACCCAACCTACGAATGGTATTTTTTCTTTTGGGCGTTGGTATTGTCATACGAAGAGTCCTTTAATAGGATTCATTTTTTAGGACTAAAGTCCTTACTACGAACTGTTACTGGAACTCTGATTTCTTTCCACAATTGTTGATATTGTTCGATCGCCTCTGGAGGGAGAGGGTGGAGAAATTCGCTGTTTGCCAGAACTTCCTCTGGAGGCAACAGTAATTCATTTTTTCTCAGCGCTTCTGATAATCGATTTCTATCGATGCCGGGGATAATCGCAGAAGTATTTTTAGTAATTAAAGACATTTGTTCTGCTATTTCCTTTTGCCAGCAAAAATCAATCCATTTATCTGCTAAATCTGTGGAAGAAACTGCCCTGGGTTTTACCCATAAATTCCCCGATAAAGCCGTTCCCGACTGAGGAATTACTGCGGCAATTTCTCGTTCGGTTCTCAGTAGAGGCAGTACGTCGCTAGACCAACCCACAGCCAACCAAGTGTCTCTAGTAATTAGCGGTTGGACGTAGCTATTGGAGGTGTAGAATTTTACTTGGCGGTTGAGCTCGATTAATTCTTGTTTGAGGTTGGGAATTTTATCGAGTTCCAGGGTGTTGTATGACTGTCCGAGTTTTTTGAGAGTTAGACCTATTACTTCTCGCGGTTGGTCTAATAAAGTTAGCCGACCGCGCAATTCTTCCCGCCACAAATCTTTCCAGTCTGTAGGAGTCCAACCTAAAGATTTAAACTTGTCAATTCGATAGACGATTAAAGTAGTTCCCCACTGGTAAGGCGCCGCCCAAACTTTCCCTGCCGAGTCGAGTTGGCCTTTGTCGTTGCGTCTAACTAGGTTTTGCCATTTTGTCGGCAGTTGTTGCCACTGGGGCAGCGAGTCGGTATTTAGGGGTTGGATTAGTTTTTGCTCGATGGCCTTTGCCAACCAATAATCTCCCAGAGTTACTAAGTCTGGGATTTTTAAGGGTTTAGTCTCTTCTGGAGACTCTGCTTTGCGCCGCCATTCTTGCAGTTTGGTAAATAAATCTCCCAGTTTGGGTTCGATGGCAAAATCTAACGCTACTCGCCCTGGGAGTTGCTGGCGGAATTTTCCTGCTACTTGGGAGGGGATGGTGTCTTTGAGTACTTCTATTTTTAAGTCTGCCGCGCGATCGCATCCTCCTAAAAATTTGCTGAGGGTTAGGGCAGTGGCTGCGCTTAGGAATGGGCGTCGTTTCACTTTGCTTTAGAGTTGGGAGTAATTGGTTGTTATCCAGCTTAGGATATTTTGAGCGATGGCTGCCACTATTTCTCCATAACTCCAGAGTGCATCTGGGTGCAAGAATTAAGAAATAAGAAACCTGGTTTTTATTAAAAACCGGGTTTCTGAGTTAGCGATAAATATCCCCGCCGCAAATATTAGATGCACTTAAGCAAACTTTATTTTAAGCGACTCGTACAGTTTCATCCTTTTCCCAATAAAAATTCTCTTCAACCATACTCATGCGCTTTTCGTGGATAACTTTATGCCATTTACCCGAGAAAAATTCTCTTACCCTTTCATTTTCCGACACGAAATAACATAAATCTCTGATGACTCCATCCTCCGTCCACCATTCCCAGCGATCGCTGGATGCTGTATAAATCATCTTTAGTGGTTTGGTGTATGCCTCAAATTTTTTGGGCATAGAAATTTGCATCCCGCTGGTAAAAATACGTCCTTCTATTTCCGCATCAACTGCTAAGATAGTCCCGCTACCTTTTTTCTTTATGTCGGCATATTTCCATTCGAGTTTATAGCAGTATATCGGATTTATTAAATCCGAGTGAAGGCTTTTGAGGTACTGTAGTTCCGATTCTTTGGCTCTAGAAGTTACTACTAATCCGTTTTCCGAATGCCAAGTTCCCAAACTTGCTTCGATGAATTCTTTAAAACCTTGATGCATTTTTTTTCCTCCAAAAAAAAGTAATCGATCGGTAATTAGGATAAATTAACAGTTAAATTTTTGGTAGTGGCTCCTAAGTAGTGTTTTCATGCCATAACGCTTGTTTGTAGTAATCGCTTTAGCGATTCATATCTATCTATCGCTTTAGCGATTACTACGATCGCTCGCTCTTTACCACTACCAATTTTGGTAAATCAGGAGTTAGCTATTTTCCGATCCCAATTCCTCAAATATCGTACTGCTTTTTCATTTTGTGATGAATATTTCCTTTATGACCGAAGACATAATTTCCATCTTCATCCATAGCGCGATCGCGAATCCAAAGCTGTTCTCGATCTAAATAACAATCATCTGTAATAGTTATGGTTTTTCCTATTTTTTTAGAGCAAACTCGGCAAGCTCCCTCTTTCATGTAGCCGAGAAAATGATTATCTTTTCTTTGCCAAAATAGCTCGCAACCTTGCTTGAAGCTCATTTTTTCTGGGGTTAAACCGGATAACTTGCTAGGTTCTAGATGAGCATCCATATACGCTTCGTCATCGAAAAAAGCATAAATTCTAAGCTCGATCGCCTCTTCTTTTTCGTTGGTATGGAAGCTGTAGATTCTCTGGCGATAAACTTGGCTCGGATCGTCGTCCATGTATTGTTTTACATAAAGAACGTTCTTACCAAAAGCTGGAATTTCTACCCTCGCAAATATCCCGTGTATTTGCTCGTGAATTAATTCCGGTTCGGTATTTTTAGCTTTTTCTTCTGCTACTTGTTCCCGGTTGTCGAAGTATCCGGCGAACCATTTGCTTATTAATTTTAAGTCTTTCTCTAGCTGTATGTTTTTTCGGGTTTTACCCGGTAACTTTTGTTCGGCTAACATTGATTTTCAACCTCCAGTAATTAATATTGACCGGATAGCGATCGCCTATAGAGCAATTAATAATTAATCATTAATAACTAATTACTCGTGGAAAATTAACGGTCAATTACGATTAAGACAGGAAAGGGATAGAAATAAATTTTGGGTCAATTTATGCCTGCCTAATTACCTATTAGGAATAGTCAAGAGTTTTTTCAGGAATTTCCCGAAATTAAAGTCGAATAAAAACCGTCATCGTATTGTTGGGTTTCACTCCGTTACACCCAACCTACGGAGTTTTTATTGTTTGAGACTTGCTTAATTGCTCTGATGGCTGTAATAGTCTTGCTGGGTTTCACTCCGTTACACCCAACCTAGGGCTAGGGCGATTGCTGGACTGGCCATTTTTCTTAAGTAGCTTCCTCCTTCGCGCGATGTTCTCTATATCAGAGTAGCACTTTTTCGTCAAGCTTTTTAGTCTCAATTGTTACTTTTCTTAAAATATCTACAAATAGGAGGATGGGGCCATCCAGACAGTTGTAGGCCCGGAGGAGAATTTTTCTTTAGGTAAAGATGGAAACAGCGGCGGCCAAGAGTACGCAATGGCGATCGCTTCAAAGAGGCGCAGCGAAAGCCACCCACAGCTTATTGTTAGGCGAAAATTATCTCTGGAGATTAGTTTCTGTAAACCGGGGGATTTAAGAATTTCTTAAACTAAATATAGAGAAAAAGTTAAATAAATTAGAAGAGCGGTCAATTCAGCCCAAGGTTTTTTACGATCCAAGAGTGAAGCAAGTTAAAAGGTAATAGGCGGGATTCCATGGAAGCATTACAACAGCAAATAAATGTTTTAAGTAATAAAATAGACTCCATATATTTACTGATCGAGCAGCTAGATCGAAAAGTATCGACATACACGGGCGATCGCTCTGGTACGCAAGCCAGGGAAAAGGAGAACTCCCTGCCAAAATTAAAGGAAATAGATTACTCGAATTTCAATAGCAGCATTATCGATCCTAGTCTCGAACACAAAGACGTGCTGATAGATGACAGCTACCACCCGAAGAGCGATCGCTCTGTAGAAGAATTTACAGCAGACATCCAAATTCAAAGGCTAACCGCTCAGTTAACCGCAGCGTACCACCGAATTGCGGCTTTAGAAGACCAGCTACTTGCCCAAAGAGTGCATTAAGTAATTAATAATTAATAATTAATAATTAATAATTGTCGGACTCTGGGAGTCTCACTGGCGAGCGAGGGTTAATAATTGTCCAGACAGCGAGTAAATTTTTGAACAAAAATGATTTGGCACGACTACTTAACAAGAACCAAGACGATCTGCTAAAGCTTCTACAGCTTTCAAAAGCTCGCTCCCGGTCCAGCCAGCAAAAAGGTCAGAGGCGATCGCCGCCCCACCCGCACCGACACCTTCTTTAACATATCCCCGTTCGTAAGCTTGTAGTTTTGAATAACGAGAGTGGGCAAAACTAAGCTGGGTAGCTATTAGAGGCACAGAACCGATATCCTCTGCCAACCCCACTGTATCCCCGGTGGGATCTTCAGCCACCCAACGAGTAGTTCCCACTACAACTCGCTCTGGTTGCCAAGGGAGAGAATATCCATGGGCGATCGCCCGCATGAGAGCATAAACAGCCAGCATTTGCGTGCCGCCGGCCAAGATAACGCCGCAACTGCGACTAGCAGCGATCGCCATTCCCGCCGCCGCCACCTGCATCGGATCTCCTACAGCAGCAACCACTTCTAAGGGTTCTAAGTTTTTCGACGAACCGAAAGCCGCAGCCAAACCTTGACGGACCACCGCCAACTTCTGGGCGTGGTTGCATTGGGGGTGAGAGCTATTGACCTTGCCCGCCGCCGATATGCCCAAACCCATTAAGACAGCAAGTGCTGTAGTAGTTCCTCCCACCACGCACTCTCCTAAAATTAGATAACCGCCACTTGCTTCTGCGGCTAGCTTTTGGCCCCAAATCAAACCCCGATCTAATAAATTTTTCGCCGTCGCCAATTCCAAAGCCCTGCCAGTGGTGACGCAGTTAGCAGGAGTACCCCCCAGAGAGATCGTAGGGACGGGAGGTTTTTGGGGCAAGCCCGCATCAAATAAATAGACGGGAATTTCGAGCTTTTCAACTACGGCCCGAG
>CALKCV010000112.1 GCA_938083405.1 uncultured Microcoleaceae cyanobacterium
AAGTTAAAGCTGTTAACAAAAAATAGCAAAAATACAATTAGACCTCTCCATAAAATGTTCGCAAACCCATAATAGACCTCTTGCATAAATCAATCGGCTTCAAAAAAATAACGCACTGGAATTTTTGTCATAAATCGCAAATGGGTCGCCAACCAAAAACGCAATTTTTTACCCTCTGGAGTATAGCTTTCAGGAATTAACGGCTCCACCCAATCCTACAACCTCCATAACTCCCGACCGTTAACACCATTATTGGCAGTGAAATAAAGATTCTCACCAAAGGTGAAGAAGCCTGCGGGCGCAGAACTACCATTTGGATTAATATCCAGCACCAATTCCGTTCCCTCGGACGAACCATCGGTCCGCCATAACTCCCTGCCATTGATACCATCGTCGGAAACAAAATACAGACTGTCGTTAAAATTGAGGAAAGGCCCCGAAGAAGAGTCCCCCTCTTCATTTATATCCCTCAAAATCCTAGTACCAGCCCCGGTACCATCAGTCCGCCACAACTCCCTACCGTTAGTGCCATCATCCGCAATAAAGAACAGCAATCCACCAAATCGAATGAAAGCGGTTGGCGTTGCATCTCCGTCTGGATTGATATCGTTAAACAACACCGTCCCTTCCTCCGTGCCATCAGTCCGCCACAACTCTCTGCCATTAGTACCGTCGTCCGCGCTAAAGTAAACAAATTGACCAAATGAGGTAAAACCAAGCGGGCTCGAATCTCCTTCTGGATTGATATCTTTCAATAAAGCCGTTCCCTCTGGCGTACCGTCGCTGCTCCATAGTTCGCTGCCAGTCTCTCCGTCGTCAGCATTAAAATACGTTAAACCCCCCGCATTTCTAATACCTCCAGGAGACGAACTCCCACCCCCTGGATTAATATTCTGTACTAAAGTAGTTCCCTCTGCCGTACCGTCCGTCTGCCACAACTCTCTGCCAAGAGTGCCGTCATCCGCGCTGAAATAAAGAACGTCCCCCACCTGTCTGAGGTCCCTGGGGGCAGAAGTTCCATCTGGGTTGAGGTCTATTACTAACTCCGTGCCCTCGTCGGTACCGTCGCTCTTCCATAACTCTCTACCAGTCTCGCCGTCGTTGGCAGTAAAGTACAAACTGTTGTTAAAAACTCTAAAGGTTTCGGGAGCAGAAGCGCCGTTAGGGTTAATATCCTTAATTAAGGAAGTGCCAAGTCCGGTACCGTCCGTCCTCCATAACTCTCTGCCGTTAGCTCCGTCAGTGGCGCTAAAATATAAAGCATTGTTAAATTCTCTGAAACCCTGCGGTTCGGAATTGCCATCGGGGTTGATGTCGAAAATTATCCCCGGCCCCTGTACGGTAATTGTTGTTTCAGCGATGTCGCTCTCGGGGTTGGGATCTCCCGCATCGGTTTGGGTTATTTCTGCCACATTACTAATAGTAAGACCAACGGTTCCGATCGCCTCTACCTCCGCCTCGATTTCCAAGGTCGCTACTTCCTCATTTTCCAAACTACCCAGCTCCCAGATTCCCGTCTCTGGGTTATAGCTATTTTCGTTTCCTGAGTTATCCGATAAATAGGTTAAACCCCCATCGCCAGGCAACAAGCTAGTTAATTCTATATTTGTTGCAGCGTCCGGTCCGTTATTCGTCACTTCTATTTCATAAGTAATCCTATCCCCCGGCTGCGGCGTCGCATTGCTTGCCGTAACAGCAACCCCTAAATCTGCCTCAAACTCTTTCTCCGTGTCGTTATCAGTATTTACGACCTGGATATCGTCTGCTACTAGCCCGTTATAAATACTATCGGCGCTAGTCGCTGGAGCTATCTCGATAGAGTATTCAATATCTCCATCTACTTCGTTATCATCCACTCCCGTTACCGTAACAGTTTGCCGTCTTCCCCAATTGTCAGGTCCAAAAGTCAGGCTATTAATATCGACAGTGCCTTCCGTAGCGTCAGAACTGCCGATACCAAGAGTCACCTCATCAGTAGGTCTGGTTGCAAGTCTCACCGTAAAGGTTGCCGTATCCCCGTCTTCAGAAGTATTATTACTTATCTCGCCGATAACAAAACCGCCACTGGGCCTTGGTCGTGCTGGTGTTGGTGATGGTGATGGTGAGATTGCTGGCGCGGGTTCCGGTTCTGGCTCTGGTGCGGGAACTGGCTCTGGTGCGGGTTCCGGTTCTGGAGTAAAGGGAATAAAATCTTCCCGTTGAAGGCCAGAAACTCCTCGGACAACCGCCAGATATTCACCGGTGAAGCTATCTTGAATAATCGTGTCCCCTGCATCCTCAAAAATAATCAGATCGTCGAAGGTTATACCCCCAAGTAATTCGATTAAATCTCGACCGTTACCAAAATCTGTTATAATATCCGCGTTTAACTGAGGATAGCGAATTGTTGGCAGAAAAATAGGATCGCCATTTTCTCTGGCAATGGCAAATACATCGTCCTCGGGACCTCCCGTTAATATATTACTTCCTCGGTCTCCACGCAGGGTATCGTTACCCAGATCGCCAAAAATCCAATCGTTATCCGGGCCCCCTTCTATAAAATCGTTGCCTTTACCCGCATAGAGGGTATCGGCTCCTAAACCGCCATTTAAGACATCGGGATCTTGGTTGCCGCTCAAAAAGTCATCCCCACCCAGGCCATTGACTGCATCGAAGCCTTCAAAGGCAAAAATGCGATCGCTCAGTGGCGTGCCCTCAATAAAATCAAACCCTGGTGTACCTTCTATGTTGGCCATAGTTTTAATTTATGCGTGCCAATACCTAGAGCGTCGGTCAAGTATTCTTAGAAACCGGGTTTTTGGTGGGGAAAATGCGGATATTTCCTTAATAGTTCCCCAGAAACCCGCTTTCTCTGCCGACTCTCTAGTGGATTGACGCTTAAGGGACACGCCATGTTTCCCGAAAAGAGAAACGGGTCGAGCTATCCTCGCTCAACCCGTCCTTGGAATTAAAACCAGTATGAGTTTAAACCATGCCACCAGCAGCCTGAAAACGAGCGCGGGCACGCTTGAGAGCTTGCTTGGCTTTCATTTGTTCTTGGAGGTTATCACCGTTTTGGGCCTGTTGCAGACGTCCTTCGGCTTCTTTATAAGCGTTATCTGCACTATCGCGATCGATTTTATCTCCTCGCTCGGCACCGTTGACTAGGATGGTAACTTCGTTTTCTTCTATCTCAGCAAAGCCACCCATTAGAGCGATCGCCACCCAATCTTTGCCGGGGCGGACTCGCATTACTCCAGTATCGAGAGCCGTCAACAAAGGAGCGTGACCGCTGAGGATACCTAATTGACCGGTAGTGCTAGGTAAAACTACTTCCTCGGCATCAGAGTCCCAAACAGTTTTATCGGGAGCTATTACACGCACAGTTAATGTCATTTGTCAATTGTTCTAAAAAGGGAACGGGGAACGGGGAACGGGTCGAGGGAACGGGGAATTGTCAATTAGCAATTAGCAATTAGCCATTCCTCATTCCCCAAAAATTTCTTAACCTTCAGCCTTGAGCTTTTCAGCCTTAGCCATAACCTGGTCGATACTACCAACCATATAGAAAGCTTGTTCTGGTAGTTCGTCAAGTTGCCCAGAAAGAATCATATTGAAGCCCTTAATAGTCTCTTCGAGCTTCACATACTGACCGGGAGAACCAGTAAAGACCTCAGCCACAAAGAAAGGTTGAGACAAGAAGCGTTCGATTTTACGGGCGCGAGCAACAACCAAGCGGTCTTCCTCGGAAAGTTCGTCCAAACCCAAGATAGCGATAATGTCTTGGAGTTCTTTGTAACGTTGCAGAGTAGATTGTACGGCACGAGCAGTATTGTAGTGTTCGTCGCCTACCACCGAAGGCTGCAACATAGTTGAATTAGAATCCAGCGGGTCCACTGCAGGATAAATGCCCTTAGATGCCAAACCACGGGATAACACAGTAGTAGCATCCAAGTGAGCAAAAGTAGTAGCAGGGGCCGGATCGGTCAAATCGTCCGCAGGCACATATACAGCTTGAATCGAAGTAATCGAACCTTCTTTCGTAGAAGTAATCCGCTCTTGAAGTTCGCCCATCTCCGTTCCCAGAGTTGGCTGATATCCCACAGCAGAAGGCATCCTGCCCAACAGAGCCGATACCTCAGAACCAGCCTGCACGAAACGGAAAATATTATCGATAAACAGCAACACGTCTTGTTTGCTGACATCGCGGAAATACTCGGCCATAGTCAAGGCTGATAGAGCTACGCGCATCCGCGCGCCGGGGGGCTCGTTCATCTGACCGTAAACTAGAGCCACTTTCGACTCGCTGAGGTTCTCGCTGTTAATGACCCCAGATTCCATCATTTCGTTGTAGAGGTCGTTACCTTCGCGAGTCCTTTCTCCAACGCCACCAAACACGGACACGCCACCGTGAGCTTTGGCGATGTTATTTATTAGTTCCATGATGATGACCGTTTTGCCCACACCAGCACCACCGAACAGACCAATTTTGCCTCCCCGACGGTAGGGGGCCAACAAATCTACCACTTTAATTCCGGTTTCAAAAACCGAAGGTTTGGTTTCTAATTCTGTCAGGGTAGGGGCGGATCGGTGGATGGGGGAGGTTTCCTCCGATTGAACCGGACCTAGTTCGTCAACGGGCTGGCCAATAACGTTAAAAATCCGACCTAAAGTGCAGTTTCCTACAGGAACGCTAATTGCCGCCCCGGTATCTATTGCTTCCATGCTCCGCACCAGGCCATCGGTTCCGCTCATGGCCACGGCGCGAACTTGGTTGTCGCCTAATAGTTGTTGAACTTCGCAAGTTACCGAAATATCTTGTCCGGCTTCGTTTTTGCCCTCGATTGTCAGAGCGTTGTAAATTTCCGGCAGCTTGCCTCCTGGAAATTTAACATCTACAACTGGACCAATAATTCGGGTTATGTAACCTACGTTTGTTTTTTCTGCGGTGCTTACCATGCTGAAGGCCTATTTGGTATTTGAGTTAGTTAATTATTTCCGACTGGGCCGGAAATTTTGGTTTAATTTTTTTGATTGCCATTCTTTAGACTATCACTGAAGGGATCGCCGCAGGCAGCGATCGCTCTTTCTTTTCTCAAATTTTAGACTTTAGCTTTTTCTGGCCTTCTTCAGCAAAATGTTATTTTTATCTTGACACAAAATAAAAAATGTGGTATAATTATTTTAAGAAAAAAAGGCAAAATTAGTTTGGGCGATCGCTTTTTGGTCCCCCATCGACCCACCATCA
>CALKCV010000113.1 GCA_938083405.1 uncultured Microcoleaceae cyanobacterium
TTATTAATTATTAATTATTAATTATTAATTATTAATTATTTAGTAAACCGACGTTACTCGTTCCCTAAAATAAATTTGGGCATGGTGTCGTACCACAGGAAGGGGGGGCAGGGAAAATCTGGGTAGCCCACTCGCAGCAGGCAGAGCCCGCAAGCAGGGGCGGAATATTTTACCGCCTCTCGGTCTTGGTTGACCCAAATTTCTTTGAAGTTATCGAGCGATCGCTCTTTTCGCCCCACTTCTACCAGCATTCCCACCAGCAGTCGCATCATCCCATAGAGAAATCCACTCGCTTGAACTTCTATGGTTACAAACTGCCCTTGTCGAATACATTCTACCTCTTGCACTTCCACCCAAGAATGAGGACGAGAAGAGCCCGCTCTTTGAAAAGCCTCTAAATCGTGATGGCCAATTAGCGGTTTTAAAGCTTCCTGGATTAAGTATTCGTCTAAAGGGGCGCGATAGTAATGCCAAACAAAGGGCCTAATAAACAAATTAGGTCGTTTGTCTGTATAGAGGATATAGCGATAGCGACGCCAAATTGCACAGAAGCGTGCGTGCCAGTCTGGTTCTACCCCGACAGATGCCCGAATGAGAACATCTTGAGGCAGTCTGGAGTTCAGTATAGTGGCCCATTTTTCTGCCGGAATTGGACCCTTGACATCAAAATGGGCCACTTGAGCGGCTGCATGAACTCCCGCATCAGTTCTGCCGGCGGCGTGCAAAGTTACAGGACGATCGACTACGGCCGAAATCGTGTTTTCGATCTCTTCCTGAACCGTCCGCTGTTTTACTTGTCTTTGCCACCCATGAAAATTGGTTCCTTGATATTGAATGACAAGAGCAACGCGCGAAACATCGGAATCAGTCATTGGGGGTTTTCAAATTATAGTTTTCTAGTTACCACTTGGGAAAAACTCAAACTTTTAATTTTTCCACCCCAAGTAGGGACAAGTAGGGAATTTAGAACAGTTTTTGGGTGCATCTCATATTTGCCTGTCTTCTTTTTCTGCCCGCTAACAACTGACAACGTTCCAACGTTCCAAAAACCAGTAAGTTATTGGTTTTGTTAATTCTTGAGATGCACTCCCGTTTTTGGCTTTTCTTTTCCCGCCAGTTTAAACCAGTTCTATAATCGCCATTTTGGAATTGTCTCCTCGACGGTTAACTGTTCGTACGATCCTAGTATATCCCCCATTCCTAGAACCGTATTGTGCTTGAACTCCTTCAAATAAAGAGTGAACGATGTCTTTATCGTAGAGATAGCCAAGGGCTTGTCGGCGAGATGCTAAAGAGCCGTCTTTGGCTAGGGTAATCATTTTTTCGGCTTCCGCCCGCACTGCCTTGGCACGGGTTAGGGTTGTAGTAATTCTACCATGTTTGATTAATTCGGTAGCTAGCGATCGCAACAGGGCGCGACGAGCATCTGCTGGTTTGCCTAGTTTTGGCGTTTTACAACGGTGACGCATAATTTTTTTCTCCTTAACTTTTCGAGCTTTGCTGTTTTACTTTTACTGTTTTACTAGGAAAACTTGTTTTCAAGCAACTTGGATTGCAAAAAACCATCTGCTAAACATTACCAGTTCCATTTAATTATTAACTGGCTATCTGGAATAATTGCTGCTATTAACTCCGGCACATTCACCCTTCCAAAACCCCCATTAATCCCCCTCCCCAAAATTAAGGAGCTTGAGTCGGTCTTTCTAGCGGCAAAGTAATCCCCAGCCGTTTTTGTAGGGCTTCTATTACTTCTTCTGCAGACTTTTGACCGAAGTTTTTGATTTCCAAAAGGTCTTCTTGGCTGTACTCCAGTAAATCTGCTACGGAATTAATTTGAGCCCTTTTGAGGCAGTTATAAGCTCGAACCGATAGATTTAATTCTTCAATCGGAATTTGACTGGTTGGGTCTGTATCTGCTCCAGAATCTGGTTTTTCCACCAAGGAAAGATCCTTAAGCGGTTCAAATAACTCCACCAAAATACGAGCCGCTTGACTCATAGCATCTTGGGGTGTATAGCTCCCATTGGTCCAGATTTCCATAATCAATCGGTCTAGATCGCTCGAACCACCTATGCGAGCATCCTCAACAATGTAGTTTACTTTGCGCACTGGCATAAACATGGCATCTATTTGGAGAAAATCCAAAGCTGCCAGTCGATCCCGAGAGCGATCTACCGCTCGATAGCCAATGCCTTTTTCTATCCTAAACTCCATTTCCAGAACTGAATTGGGAGATAAAGTAGCAATATATTGACTGCGATTGATAATTTCTACCTCTGAAGGTACGTCGAAGCGATCGGCAGTAACAGTTGCAGGCCCCTCTACACGCACCCGACCAATTTGTGGTTGATTAGAATGGGTTTTTAATACCACCTCCTTCATATTCAGTAATATTTCTAAAACATCTTCCCGTACCCCGACAATCGTCGCAAACTCGTGATTTACCCCTGCAATTCTGACTGATGTTACCGCTGTTCCTTCTAAATTCGATAACAGAACTCGTCTTAGTGCATTTCCCACCGTAGTAGCTTGACCGCGAGCCAGGGGTTCGATTATAAATTTTCCGTACTGACTGCGAGCTTTATCAGTGGTCGATTCTACACATTCAATATGAAACTGCGCCACGGAGAGACCTCCCTTGAACATTGAACCCCCAGAGTGAATGAATTTTTTTTGCTGCTACAACTGGACGATCGTAGCACTTACGCACTCATAACGTCTTTTTTTGTCATTGCGAGCCACAGCGCGCGCAATTCTCCAATCGATTGTTTTCGTCGAGCGCGCGTAAGTCCTTGTAAGTGCAACATTTAACCCTTCTAATTGCTATGCTTTGAATCTCTATGGCATCACCTCCACAGGTAATGGCAGAGCGAACCGCTGCGGCGAAGCTCGAATCATCTTCGAGCGTCTTCCCTGTCTCCATCAGACTTGCATAACAAAAACAAAAAAAAGAGCGCTCGCGATCGCCTTACGAAGAAGAAGGCGATCGCGAGCGAACTATATTAGACTCGACGCCTCTTGGGTGGACGGCAGCCGTTGTGAGGAATTGGGGTAATATCTCGAATAAGGGTTATTTCTAATCCTGCCGCTTGTAAGGCCCTTATTGCTGTTTCTCTACCAGAACCCGGCCCGCTTACCATTACTTCTATTTGGCGCATACCTTGGTCTCCCGCACGGCGAGCGGCATTTTCTGCTGCTGTTTGAGCAGCATAAGGAGTGCCTTTCTTAGCACCTTTAAAGCCACTCGAACCGGCTGATGCCCAAGAAATCACCTCGCCATTAAGATCGGTAATTGTTACAATTGTGTTGTTGAAGGTAGACTGAATGTAGGCTACCCCGTTTGGCACATTCTTTTTTTGTTTTTTTGCGCCCGTTTTTTTGCCTGATTGTCGCGCCATAGTTGTCTGTTTAATTTTTTCTGAAGTTAATTGCCTGCTTTTAGGGAGTCCCAGGACATAATCCCTTTCTCTTTCTTTCTCTTTCTTTCTCTTTTTTTCTTAGCTCTAAGCACTGGGTTTACTTGAAGATGGCAATACATCCCTAAGCGATCGGTCCTACTGGAGCTTGGGGACTCTGGCATTACAAAGCGATCGCCCGAAACCTGCTATTCTCCCAGACCCCTACCCATTTAATAAAGCGTCTCTAGTGGTAGTTTTCCAGCAGAGAATAAGAGTTGAGAAATTATTTCTTGGCGCTGGCCTTTTTCTTACCTGCCACCGTTCTGCGGCCTCCTCTACGAGTTCTTGCATTAGTACGAGTTCGCTGACCTCGCACCGGCAGGCCCATTCTATGACGGCGACCCCTATAAGTACCAATATCCATCAGACGCTTGATGTTCATGGCTTCGAGACGGCGAAGATCTCCTTCAACTTGATAGTTATCTAGAATCGCCGCACGCAAAGCAGCCACGTCAGCATCGGTTAAATCCTTAACCCGAGTATCTGGATTCACTCCAGTTGCTGCTAAAATCTCTTGGGAACGGGATAGCCCTATTCCGTAAATGTATGTCAGACCTATCTCTACGCGCTTATCGCGCGGCAGGTCAATTCCTGAAATCCTTGCCATTTTTTTTCTTTGTGTTTTGCGACTACGTTTAATGCTGCTTTCTCATAAGTTCATAGGTAAGCATAGTTCCATACCTACACCAAGCAATGTCTAACCCTGACGTTGTTTGTGTTTGGGGTTAGTGCAAATTACCCGAACCCGACCGTTACGACGGATGATGCGACACTTTTCACAAATTTTTTTGACAGATGCTCTTACTTTCATGCTTATTTTCGCAACACTACAAATTTCGTATTATATCATTTATTTGGTTTTTTTTACAAAAACCCCTCAACTTTAACTAAAAAAATAGCGATGGGAGGAGGTTCGACCGTCTGTTTTTACTTTTTACGAAGACGATAGGTGATTCTGCCTTTGGTCAGGTCGTAAGGAGTTAACTCCACTTTCACGCGATCGCCCGGCAGAATCTTGATGTAATTTCTACGGATTTTCCCTGAAATATGGGCTAATACGTTAAACCCATTGTCCAGATCTACCCTAAACATTGCATTGGGAAGTGATTCGGTCACTGTCCCTTCCATTTCAATTAAGTCTTGTTTAGCCAACTGTTAAAACCTCTAAGTTGCAAATAAGCGCTCCTTATAGCTGAAGAGAACTCCACTTATGGGAGCGGCTCATTTACATATCTTATCAAAAGTTGTTGATTTTTAGCGTTCTCTAAGCATTTATGCCCTTTTCGGGGTTTTTTTGGCTTTAATTTGCCTAATTTTTCCTTTTGGACATCAATGCCAGTATAGTTTTACAGCAGTAGCGATCGCCTCCCATCATCGGAGCCATGGATAGATTTGGGCCATCCACATTTTTCACAACTCCTGTAGTTTGGCAATTTCACAGCTTCCCTACCGCTCGATCTGCCCGCCAATAGAATACCATCTCTATTTTTCGACATAGTACGATGAGTCTATCGCTTCTTTGAGAGCCTGAGTTACCGCGTCCACAGAGCGATCGCCTTCTACTGAAACAAGCCGATCCCGAGAGCGATAAAACTCAATCAAAGGTTCCGTTTCTTGATTATGAACTTGCAGGCGACGGCGAATCGTCTCTTCATTATCATCGGCACGACCCCTTGCTAGCAAACGCTTTACCAAAACCTCATCCGACAGTACCAGGTTTACCGCCAGAAATCTACTAGCTCCATCGCCAGGATCGCTTTCGCCCTTCAATACCATCTTTTTCGACAACAACTCATCTACAAAAGATGCTTGATTAATATTCCTGGGAAATCCATCTAAAATCCAACCTATCTTAGTATCCGGCTGTGCCAAACGATCTTCGATCATGTTACGAATCAGGCTATCTGGAACCAAATCACCCCGATTCATATATTCTTTGGCTTGGATACCCAAAGGAGTTTGTCGTGCCACATTCGAGCGCAAAATTTCACCCGTTGACACATGAGCAACATTATAAAAACCTGCTAAACGAGCAGCTTGAGTTCCTTTTCCTGCTCCTGGAGGACCCAAAATCAACAATTTCACCACTATTGTTTCACCATTCCTTCGTATCGCTGGGAGATAACGTAAGTTTGAATTTGTTTTGCCGTATCAATGGCCACACCCACCAGAATCAATAGAGAAGTAGCACCAAATCCCAAATTAGGTAAGCGCAAAGCATTTTCAGCAGCAGTAGGTATAATTGCCACTACCCCCAAAAACATAGCTCCCAAAAAAGTCAGGCGATTTAATACCTTCTCTAAATACTCGCTGGTAGTCTTGCCCGGACGAATACCAGGAATACTCGCTCCCATTTTCTTTAAATTCTGAGACATATCTACGGGGTTCATAATCAGGGAAGCGTAGAAATAGCTGAAGAATAGAATCAAGATAAAATAGAATGGAACGTGAACCCAAGGATTTCCCCCAGGACTAACTGCAGCTGCAATCTCGCTCAAAATTCTATTACCCGCAAACCCGGCTATAGTAGCAGGCAGAAATAGAACTGCTGAAGCGAAAATAATAGGCATTACCCCACCTTGGTTCAGTCGCAAAGGCAGATAGCTTGCTTTTTCTCTGTAAAGTTTGCGACCCACTTGGCGACGTGCTGAGATAATTGGTATTTTGCGAGTTCCTTCTTGAACGAATACAATCCCGACTATGGTCGCTATCCATACCAAAAGCAAAATTATCGCGCGACCTACAACCGCGCGATCGCCTACCTCAAACAATTGAATTGTATTCCCTAAAGACTGAGGTAATACTGCCACAATGTTGACAAAAATTAGCAGTGACGCACCGTTGCCAATACCTCGCTCGGTAATCAACTCCGATACCCACATCACAAACATCGAACCTGCTGTCACGGCTAAGACAGTCTCGACGATGAATATTGGTCCCGATTTTATAGCCACGGACGGCAAATTATTAACATACAAAGCCAAACCAAAGCTTTGTATGAAAGCCCAACCAACGGCTACATAGCGAGTAATTTGAGAAATTTTACGTCGCCCTGCTTCCCCCTCATTTTTCTGCAAATTTTCTAAGCTTGGAAGGGCTGCTGTCATTAATTGCATAATGATCGAAGCATTGATAAAGGGAATAATCCCCAATGCAAAAATCCCCAAGGCCGATAAGCCTCCCCCCGAAAACAAATCCAAGAACCCTATAACTGGGTTATTCTGCATCTGATCCGCAAAGGCTTGTCGATTTATCCCCGGCACTGGCAAATAAACGCCCAATCGCACCAAAATCAGCAGACCTACAGTTACTAGAAGCCTACC
>CALKCV010000114.1 GCA_938083405.1 uncultured Microcoleaceae cyanobacterium
TTTGACCGCTTGCGACCAAAAAGTCCACAAATTTATAAGCTGGTTCTCCCAGATCGCCTATGCCAAAGCGACCGGGCAAACAGGTAGGATGCAATAAAACGCCACTGGCGCGTTCGAAAGCCATAGTTTTTTTCTACAGATAGACTGTTTGCTAATCTTATCATAAAATGGCTCGGGAGAATAATTAATTTTTTTATGCACCACTATTGAAAAGGGTTTAAGACTTTTCAACCTGTCAATGGTTTAAAATATTCTACATTACGAGCGATCGGAATACATCTGTTAAATTGATAGGTAAATTTTTTCGCTCAATTATCAAGTGCGTTCGCGCACTCGCAAAATTACCCACATTTTTAAGCGTTATGGCGCTACTAATACTAATTTGAAGATAGTTTTCTAAATCGATGTCCGCTAGGTTCGACAACCACAAACGCACTCGCTAGTTCTTCTTGGGAGTAAGTTTGTAGAATAAGGTTAAGGTTGCTGTGGATTGTATTTGTAGCGCCAGGTAAAATACGAAGCTAGATAACACCGCTTCCCATACCTCCAACAAAAACGAGATTTCCGTAATCTCTATCTCGCGTGACTAGAATTCGGTTTTGTTTCCCCGCGACAATAAGAATTTCGGTAGTCCCTTGCCCGGGAAAGATCGATTTGGCCCGCGAGAACGTTCGTCTTGCCCTGCTTCTATCAAAAATCTTGCCGTTACGGCATATACGTCTTGGTTGAGTCATAATCTCACGGTTAAGCAAAATAGTATAAATCTTTTTAGTAATTATGATACGCTAATATACTTAATACAAGCGCGAACGTCGTCTATTTTAATATCTGGATAGTAATCTTGAATAATCTCTTCAAAAGACAATCCAGCATCAAGTAATTCTAGTACGTTTTGTACCGTAATGCGGGTACCTGCAATACAAGGCTTGCCAAAGTGGATTTGAGGATTGACTGAAATTCTGTCCATAGTTTGTTTTTGTTAGTTGTTTGCTTCTCTTGAAAGCCTTGGCTTAATACGATCGCACAAAGTCTGTAAGGTGCGCAGTGCGCACCCTACTGGAACTACTGGAACGTCAGTTTGTCTAACCAGAGTCTAAATTTTAGGTTCTTTTCAAACTAGAATAGCACGGTGCGTTCCTCCATGCAACTTAAAGTTCTAATTTTTCCAAAACGGACTGCAGCACTTTAGCGGACTCTCGCAGTTGCTTCTCTTCCCCTGGACTTAAAGACAGATTCATAATCTTACTGACTCCCTGGCGGTTGACGAGGGTGGGCAAACTCAAACAAATATCGTCGATGCCGTACAAACCGTTAACTTGAGTGCTAACTGTGAGGATGCGGTTTCGATCTCTCAAAATCGCTTTCACTATCTCTGTCACTGCCAAACCGATCGCGTAAGACGTATAGCCTTTGCGCTGGATGATTTCGTAAGCTGCATTTTTAACGCGATCGAATATTTCGCCTAACTGTTGTTCGGTCTCTGGGCAACTTTCCACCAAACCGCCGTCGCCGCAAATTTTCATTCCCGCCACGTTGGCTTTACTGTAAAGCGCAACTTCGCTGTCGCCGTGTTCGCCGACAATATAAGCGTGAACGCTGCGAGGATCGATGCCCATTTTATCTGCCAAAAGGGCGCGAAAGCGGGCGGTATCGAGGACGGTACCGGAACCTAAAACGCGCGATCGCGGCCATCCAGAAATTTTCAGACTTACATAAGTCATAATATCGACTGGATTGGTCACTATTAGGAGTATAGCGTTGGGGCAGTGTTTGACGACATCCCCAATTAAGCCTTTAAAAATCGAGACGTTGCGTCCTACTAAATCCAATCGAGTTTCTCCTTGCTTCTGACTCGCCCCGGCGGTAACTATAACGATATCGGCATCTTTTCCGGCATCGGCAACGCTGCCGGCCGTGACTTTAGTCGGAGAAATTAGGGGGATGCCGTGAACGAGATCCATTACTTCCCCTTCTGCTTTATCTTTATTTAGGTCTTGCAGTACCAGTTCGTCGAAGCAGTTTTGAATCAATAGAGAGTAGGCGATCGCCATCCCCACTTGGCCCGCACCGATAATGACACCTTTGCGCGGACTGATGGGAGCGATCGCCTGTTCTGTCTCGGGGTTGGTGGCAAATAAATTTTCTAACATAATCCAGTTCAAGGTTAAAGGGGAACAAGGAAGACAAGGGGCAGAAGGAGAACAAGGGGAACAAGGGGCAGAAGGAGGACAAGGGGGACAGAAAAACTACAACGAGATTATCTCCCCTCTCTCCCTTGTCTCCCTTGTCTTCCCCGTCTATCTTACTAATGGGGCCACTGCCAGTTATCAATCTCTGGCTTATCGATACCGTGTTCGTAAGCGTAGTTGAAATTGTCGATGATTTGATTCTTCAACCACTCCTTAGTATAAGCGGCGGTGGAACCCAATTTCGGAACGCGATCGATAACGTCGATCGCTAAATTAAAGCGATCTACCTGATTGTTCATCGCCAACTCCAGGGGCGTATTGATATTCCCCTTCTCCTTATAACCGCGAACGTGGAGATTTTTATGATTGGTCCGACGGTAGGCTAACTTGTGAATTAACCAGGGATAGCCGTGGAAGTTGAAAATAATCGGTTTGTCCGTGGTGAAGAGACTGTCAAAGTCGCGGTCTGACAGTCCGTGGGGGTGTTCGCTCTCCGGTTGCAGTCGGAACAGGTCAACCACGTTAATAAAGCGAACCTTAATATCCGGTAAATGCTCCCGCAGAATAGCAGTAGCGGCAAGGGCTTCTTTCGTGGCCACATCCCCGCAACCAACCATCACTACGTCAGGGTCCGTGCCGGCATCGTTGCTGGCCCATTCCCAAATGCCGAGACCTTTAGTGCAATGTTCGATCGCCTCGTCCATGGTGAGGTATTGCAGGTGGTTTTGTTTGTCGGCAACGATAACGTTAATGTAATCCGTACTGCGCAGGCAGTGGTCCGCTACGGACAGCAAGCAGTTAGCATCTGGGGGAAGATAGATGCGGGTGACGCTGGCGCTTTTATTCGTGACTACATCCAAAAAGCCTGGGTCTTGGTGGCTGAAACCGTTGTGGTCCTGACGCCAAACCGTAGAAGAGAGGAGAATATTGAGGGAGGAAATGGGCGATCGCCACGGAACCTCGTGCTTGCAAATATCCAACCATTTCGCGTGCTGGTTGAACATGGAGTCGATGACGTGGATGAATGCTTCGTAACTGTGGAAGAAACCGTGACGCCCGGTAAGCAGATACCCCTCGATCCAACCTTCGAGAGTATGTTCGCTGAGAATTTCCATCACCCGACCGTCCGCAGAAAGCTCGCTGCCGTCGGCATCTTCCGGTTTAATTTCCGCCAGCCAGGTTTTCTTGGTGACTTCGTAGATAGCGTTGAGGCGGTTAGAAGCAGTTTCGTCGGGACCGAAAACGCGGAAGTTCGTCATGTTTTTCGCCATGATATCCCGCAGGAAGTAACCCAGGACTCGGGTATTTTCCGCGAACTCGGTTCCAGGTTTGGAGAAATTAACGGCGTACTCGCGGAAGTCCGGCATCAGCAGCGCCTTGCGAACCAGACCGCCATTAGCGATCGGGTTGGCGCTCATGCGGCGGCTGCCAGTGGGGGCGAGTTCCTTGAGTTCGGGGATTAACTTGCCGTTTTCGTCGAAGAGTTCCTCGGGTTTATAGCTGCGCAACCAGTCTTCTAAGAGTTTGAGATGTTCGGGGTTGCCTTGAATTTTTGACATCGGTACCTGGTGCGATCGCCAGAAACCCTCCACTTTATGACCGTCAACCTCTTTCGGTCCCGTCCAACCTTTGGGAGTCCGCAGAATAATCATCGGCCACCGAGGGCGCTTCGCGTTGCCGCTATTGCGAGCTTCTTCTTGAATGGAGCGAATTTCAGTCACGCAATGCTCCAGAGTCGCCGCCATCTTATAATGCATCTCGGGCACTTCTTCTCCTTCCACCACATAAGGAGTATAGCCGTAACCCTCGAATAAGCTTTGCAACTCTTCGGGAGTGATGCGGGATAAGACCGTGGGGTTAGCGATTTTATAACCGTTCAAATGCAAAACAGGCAGCACCGCCCCATCCCGGATCGGGTTGAGAAATTTATTAGAATGCCAGGCTGCGGCAAGGGGACCGGTTTCTGCCTCCCCGTCGCCAACCATACAGATCGCGATTAGATCCGGGTTATCGAAAGCTGCCCCGTAGGCGTGGGAGACGCTGTACCCCAACTCGCCTCCTTCGTGGATGGAACCGGGAGTCTCTGGGGTGACGTGACTGCCGATACCCCCGGGGAAGGAAAATTGCTTGAAGAATTTTTGCATCCCCTCCATGTCCTCGCCCATGTTGGGGTAAACCTCGGAGTAAGTCCCTTCTAAATAGGTATTGGCAATAATTGCCGGGGCACCGTGGCCGGGGCCGGCGATGAAAATGCTGTTGAGGTCGTATTTTTTGATTAATCTATTTGTATGGACGTAGGTGAAGCTCATCCCCGGGTCCGAACCCCAGTGACCCAGCAGGCGATTTTTGACCTGTTCTTCTTTGAGGGGTTTTTTTAAGAGGGGGTTCTCCCGCAGATAAATCATGCCCGCCGAAAGATAGTTGCAAGCCCGCCAATAGGCATCTATCTTGCGGGCTTCTTCGTCGCTTAAGCTTTGTTTGGTTTCGATTCTTTCTGGTGTGGCTACCATAATCTTCTGTATTATTAAGTTATCGTTTCTCTTAACTTGCCACTGAATTTAGAGTCTGCCTGAGATGTTTAAGCTTTTTTTTATGTTTGGTAAAACTTAACTATTAGTTAATTTTTGCTTAATCTATCATTTGGTAGATGAAAGCTCAAGTAAAATCAGTTAAAATAGAGTGCTAAAATTACCGAGTAGGGTGCGCACCTTACAGTAGGGTGCGCACTGCGCACCAGATTTTTAGATTCATTTTAAGCAGAGAAGTCGATTTAATGTCAGAGGTTTTTAGTTGTTTATTTAATCTGAATTATGGTGCGCGGTGCGCACCCTACTAGCTAACAACTAACAACTAACAACTAACAACTAACAACCAATTATTAATTATCAATTGTCAATTATTAATTGCTAATTGCAACCCTGACAAATCCACGCCCCCCAATAATAAGGATGTTCCAAAGGTTTCATTTCCAACGAGTGACTTTTGCTGGTTGTCGGGGTGATAATTTCCAAGTTCCTTAATATCTTTTTCCCTAACTCACTTTCATTCAACTCCCCAACAGTGACATTTTCAACATAATCCTGCGCCATCTCCAACGCTTCGGCAGGTTGCCAGCCCGCATCGATATTATCAAACAAACGCTCAATTAATAAGATAGTCGCAGAAGCCGGCACCGACCACAAACTCATTATCAGGTTTTTCGCACCGGCCACCGCAACGGCGCGACGCAACCCGAAGACTCCTTCCCCAGTGGGGACGTCTCCCAGACCGCTTTGGCAGCCAACTAAGATAACCAGTTCCGTTGCCATCAGGTCTAAAGCGGCCATGTCTCGGGCGAACATGATGCCGGTGCCCGCTTTTGGGGGCAATTTGCCGCCCCAACTCCAAGTGTTCGCGCCGGCGAGGGGGATGCCGACACGCAACATCGGGTCTTCGACTTTGGCATCGAGGGGGTAAATGGCGGACGGGGTGTCGGCGGCGTCGTTTTCTGAGGGCGCGGGGGCGTGAATTTTCCCTTCGACGAGTTGGGCGAACTGCCGCAACCAGTTGGCTGTCTCTTCGTTGTCGTTTTCTGCTAGCTGAGTCGCCATCTCTGCCATGACTTCCAGCAACTCCTTATCTAATAGATGTTCGTGTTGCTGTAAGATGTTCTCCTCTTCGCCGTTGGGGCAATTCAGCAGGGCAAGCACTAACCGATAATAATCTTGCCGTCCTCGCTTCTGGAAGAAAAAACCGTGAGTCGCCACCAAGAGAACTTTGGGCGATCGCCTCGCCAACAGTTCTCCCACCAGGGCGGCATCTCCGAATAAAGCCTCGGCCCCCAACCGTTGCCCAACGGCGGCGGCTAAATCTCCCGTTTCGCGGATATGTTGGAAGGGCCAGCCTGCTAGGGTGGGGACGGGTTTGTCGCTGCCGTCTGCCCGTGGCGAGTTGTCGCCGCTGCCGAGGTCGTAGTTGGGGGCGCCTACGGTTAAGGCGGGCCCGGGTTCGCGCTCGACTTCGATATTATTGCGCAATAGTTCCCGCCCGCTGCTGACGGAGTGGATGGCGTATTCGTCTCGCAAGGTTCTCTCTCCCCCTTCCAGAGGCAATATTCCCAAGGGCGCTAAGTTTAAATCGCCGTCGGGGGCGAGGACTAGGTTGCGGCAACTGCCCAAGAAGGGGCGCAGTTTATCGAAGACGGCTTCCCGCAACTGGCTGCCGGCATTCTTATTATATAGATGGAGTTTGGCTGGGGGCGCGGACTCGGACTCTGCATTGGAGGATTTGTCCTGCGTTAGCAGGGCCTCGCGGTATCGGGCAATGAGGTTATCGAGCTCGGCAGCGTCTCCTAAGTCAACCATTTCGACTTGCGCGGGTTGACCGGCGGGTAGGATGAAAGCGAGGTAGCGGGCGTCTTGGTAGCGGTTTTCTTTTAAATCAACAACGCGAAACCGCACGAACTCTACCAAACTCACCCCCGCAGGCAGGCATGAGGCGACGGCTTTCCGGTCGCAGGTTTGTTCTTGCAACTGAATTTCTGGCACTTGCCGCGCTAGCTGCTTTTTGAGGTCGTTACATTGTTTTTGCACTCGGGCTAATTCCTCCAGGCGGAAGGCGACTTGTTCTGCGGAGGGGATGTCGTAGGAGAGTTCCAAGAGTTTGTCGCTGAGTTGCCGCCACTGCCCGAAGGTGTCTTGTAAGTGGGGATAGCGCCCCGCAAAGATAGCGGAGTTACAGGCAGCTTGGGCGGCGGTGAGGGCTTTGCGTTTCAGCACTAAGTTGAGGGCGGCTTGCTTGGCGGCGTTCGAGTGGGGGAGGTGTTGGTAAACTAAGGAGAGGAAGCCCTCAAAATCTGCTCGGATACTCTGGAGGTAGGCGAGGCGATCGCTCTCGGAACTGGAACCAAAGTAGCGCTGGATGTTGGTTTCCTCGACTTTGCTCGCCCGCAACATCTGTTTGAAGGCGGCTTCGGGGCGATCTGTTTTTGCTAGCAACCCTGCTAGGTTGTTGAGGTGGGTGGCTAGTGAGGGATGGTCTTTTGGTAATGCCTTCCTGTCGATATCTATGGCTTCTAAATACAAGGGTTCCGCTTCCTCCAGGCGATTTTGTGAATAGTACAGCATTGCCAGGTTGTTGAGGTCGGTGGCAAGTGAGGAATAGTCGATGGGTAAAGCCTTCCTGTCGATATCTATGGCTTCTAAATACAAGGGTTCTGCTTTCTCCTGGCGATTTTGCGTTTCGTACAAAGAAGCCAGGTTGTTGAGGTGGGTGACAAGTGGGGAATTTTCGGCATCTAAAGTCTTCCTGTCGATTTCTATGGCTTCTAAATACAAGGGTTCCGCTTCCCCCAGGCGATTTTGCGTTTCGTACAGCATTGCCAGGTTGTTGCAGCTAGTAGCGACCTTGGGATGAGTCTGCCCCCAGATTTTCGCTGCTAGCTGTCGCGCTTGTTCGCTTATAGGTATCGCTTCTTTGTATTTGCCGCTGCTGTAGAGTTCGATGATTTGGTCGTTTAGTTGTTTCCAGCTTTGTTCGCTCTTTTCTTTGCTCATTTTTTCTATCCTATCTTATTAATTCACAGTTAACAATTAGGTTATCGGTGGGTGAGCTTGGCTGTGGCCGGGTTCCCCATCGTTACCTACGAGTTAAAAAAAAAATTTTACCATACCACGGGGGAATTTTGCGAACCGGGTGGGAGTGGTTCCCAAGAAAAGGCAAATTCCCCCGTCAGAAACCGGGTTTTTTTTGAAAAACCCGGTTTCTTAAGTCGATCGCTTAAACGCGGGGTTGGGGAGA
>CALKCV010000115.1 GCA_938083405.1 uncultured Microcoleaceae cyanobacterium
CTGGTTGACGTGCGATCTATTGCCAGCGATCGCACCTGTTTTATTCCAAACCGAAAATTGCTTTCAAATCCAAAATCCAATTACCTAAGATTTTTGGCCTGGCGAGCTTCCCACCAAATAGGAATAATCACCCAAGCGATCGCCAAAACTAAAGCCAGTATGCTAAATTGTGCTACCCAACTTACCAACTGTTCTAGGGAGACAATATTTCCTACAAAGAAAGACAAACTTACGATCGCCGATGCCCACACGCTTGCCCCTGCCGCGTTGCACAAGAAAAATTTCCAATAGGGCATTTGGGCTATTCCTGCCATTGGCCCTGCAAAAATCCTGAGCAAAGTAATAAACCGACCAAAAAATACTGCCTTGGCTGCATTTTTGCTAAATTGGTCCCTGACTTCCATCAGTTGCTCTTCTCGGAAGCGGAAGATTTTACCCAAGGTTAGCATAAATGGCCAGCCCGCCCATCTGCCAACCCAATACCCGCAGTTATCGCCAAATATAGCACCCGCTGCCGCGCATCCCAAGACATACCAATAATCAAGCTCTCCGCTACCTGCGAGAAAACCCCCCACTAGAGTTATTGTTTCTCCTGGAAGGGGTATGCCTGCATTTTCTAAAGCTATTCCCACAAATACCGCCCAGTAGCCGTACTGCCGAGCAATTTCCTGTATTGTTTCCAAAGATACAAATTCCACAGACCTTCTCCGTTAGGATTGTAAATATTTACGAACTTTTGTTTCCTTTTATAATGGCTCGATTTGCGCTGTTATGTCAATACGGGCCTGCGATCGCGGTCGCAATTTAGTTACGCTCTGCTCCCCTAAGCCTTAGCCCACAGCTAGTTTATCATTACTAGCTTAGGGGTCATAGTTGCATATATTTAAGTTTTAGTCTTTTTCTTCTTTACGGTCTAAAGCTTAAATAATTTTAATAAATGTTAAGGAAAAAGGGCATGACAGCCCGAAACTTTATTGTTAGTCTTTCTGTCTGGATTGTTAGACTGGCAATATTACTTAATAGTTTACTTTTGGGAGACAAAAAATTATGACTGCTCTGGATTTTAACCGACATATTGTTATCAAACCCCGTCGTAGGTTGGACGTTGAAACTGCAAATCTTCTCAGACAACACTTTGCCAAGATCGAAGGCGATCGCTGCCAAATCTGGGCCATCGACATGACTGATGTAGAATTTATGGATAGTTCGGGTTTAGGAGCCTTAGTTTGGACCCTAAAAATGGCTCGCCAGCAAGACTGCCGCTTGGTAATTTTTAACTTACAACCCACCGTTAGGTTAGTTCTAGAAATTAGTCAATTAGATAGGGTTTTTGAAATAGTCGATAGTTTAGATGCTGCGGTCTCTCCAGAAGTTAAATTAGCCGCGTAAAAAACACAAAAGCGCATAAATCTCAATAGACTAATTGCAGAAGTTGGGAACGCAAAACGGGAAATAGCCAACAGATTTCACAAAAAATTGAGTTGTTACAACTATTGCGAACGTTGTATCTAAAACAAATACGATGAAGCCGAGCTCGATGGCAATTTGAAGTCAAGCTCGGCATTAAATATTTTAGGGCTTATTACTTCACTCAAGCATTGCCCAAGCTAGGCATATCTACAGAAGCTCCTGGCCCCCTTTGTCCGAAGGAAGGCAGGTCCAGACCGTTGCTGCGACGATTTCTTATGGCCAGGCGATAGCTTACGCTTTGCAACTCCGCATGAAGCTGGCGGTTTTCCCGTTGCAGCATCTCCACCTGCGCCAGAACTTCCCCTAGGCGATCTGCAAATTTCTGACGATAAACCTCTGGCAATTCTTGTACCACCTGTTCGAGCATTCCAGAGCGATCGGTAAGCTCTTGTACGGACTGACGCAGTTGGTGATTTTCTGAATCTTTCTGGGCTATTTGCTCTTGGTAAAAACTAACTTGTTGTTCTACGGATTGCAGTTGTTCGCGCAAACTCTGTATTGCAGAGCGATCGCGATCGCTGGTGGTTTCAGCAGGGGGCAAAAAGTTATTATTGCCCTTAACTAATCTGAATAGCTCTGCGGACAACTGGTGAACGAGTTGGTCGCGCATTTGTAACTCTCCATCGAGACGAGACACTTCTGCTTGAAGCTCTTTCGATGTTAATTTTTTAATTTCGCTCACGATTACCCACAACTCCTATAATTATTTATTCTTTCTAGCAATCTTCCGGGTACTGAATCGGCAAGAAGTACCAAAAATATTTAACCATATTCTCAGCTTTGCGTCGGCAAAGCTGGATTGGGGAAAAGGGTTGGCAGGTTGTCTCATATTTTCTTAATGAAACTTCCCTGTCTTTCCTTTTTTCCCCGCAGGGCAGCTAGTTATTCTGGCGAACCTTCTTCTGACTCTGGCGCAGTCTTCTGTATTTCTTGCTTAATGGTCATGTATCGAATTACTTCTTCGTCAATACGCATGGCCTTTTCTAATACTGCTATTTGAGTGGCCGGACCTTGATAGTTCATCTGGACGTAGATGCCATCCCGATGCTTGTTGATTTCGTAGGCTAAACGGCGCTTGCCCCGAAGCTGAATTTCTAGATCGTAGGCCCCTTGTTCTTCGAGGAGGGTTTGATATTTAGCGATGGCCTGGTTTGTCTGTTCTTCGCTCAGGTCAGCGCGCAGGATGTACATGGTTTCGTAAACAAAGGGTTTCATGGGATTAAAATCTCCTTATGGACTTTTTTGGCTTCTGCAAAAGAAGCAAGGAAAAACAATTATAACCCACAAAAACCCACAAACAAAGGCGGGCGTTCCCCCGCCTGCTTTTATTTTTGCTTGCCTTCGAGGAGCTATTTTGACCTTTTCTCAAAGTCTGCCCTAGCGTACCTGCATATATACCGCATCAGAAATGCCGGGAATTTCTGCATATTGGCCCCTAATTGATTGAACCACTGCGTAAACAAATGTTGCGAGTAGGCCTAAGAAGATCGTGTTGGAGATAGTTTCCACAATAAATGCCGACATCCCCCCCGACACAATACCGAGAATTAGCCCGCAGAGAATCAAAATAATATCTAAAAGAATTGCCTGCATGGCATTGAAACGAATAAAGTGGGATATATTTTCGTTTCTGATTACTAGAAAATACAAACCGAAGAAAACAATCAACTCGGCAAAAGGTATGGCCCCAAAAAGTTGAATCACTGGACTTAGTGGCAATAAAATGAGGCTAAGAGGGGGAAATTCCCGAAATAAATAACTACCGTAAACTAAACCTTCCACTAGGGGGAGTAGATAAGGCAGACAAGCAAAAATGCGATCGCGTGTGGTTGTGGTACCGCGCCAAGTCATAATTAAGTTCTCCTGAATCTGCGAGCTAAAAATTATTTACCAATAACTTCAGGATAGCGCAGCTATAGCTGGATTTCTACCATCGAACGAGTCTATTACTCTACTGAAGCTATCTGGAAACCCATTTCACATTCATAGACCGAAGCTTGGTTTTCTGATAACTTGGGAACTGGATGGCCGCAACGCAGTTGGCCCTTTTTCCAACGGGGTTGACCGTGGCTATCTGCCAGCAAACAACTTTGACAAACCTTTTGAGGAGCAATAAGTTGATTTTCCATTAATATTGCTAACATCGCTAACCTCCTAAATGCTCGTGCTTTGCCTCTATTGTAAGCTGCTTTTCTGGGAAAAATGGCAAATTCGCTACATAATTTAACATTATTTGGGGAATGGAGAATGGGGAATGGAGAATGGATAGTTAGCAATTAGCGATTTGTACAATATTTGGCTCTATAATTCTTGCTTAGAACTGAGGTAATTCTATGCCGTTTATGACTTTTTCTAATCTTTCTCTTAACCCATCTACCGTTTCTACTAAACCTGCTATTTTTCCGTAAGCTTCCACTAAACGTTCGCCTTCAACGTGAATTTCTTCCGTTGGGTAGTTTTGCATTACTTCTAAGAGGGTAACTCGATTATCCTCCCGGGCAGATAATACTAAAGCAGAACGCAAAGCTTCGCGGTTTGCCTCCCCAGAAGGAGTATGGATAATCTTCCCTATTCGATCTAAAACAAAGTCTCCTGGCAAACTGTTCAAGTTTCTCTCTAAAAATGTCGGACTAACTTTAATCGGTTTGGTTAAAGTTTTACGCACTGATTCTGGATTTTCTCCTGCTTTCCCCAGAAGAACTTTCATATTAGAAGGCATTTCTCCGGTTTCGACAAATGTTTCTAATTCGCTTATGGGGATATTAATTTTGAAAATACTGTACTTTAAAATTACTTTTTCAGCAGCAAAAGCAGGGAAAGTTGAAAATAAGCAGATCGAAATTGAAGCTAATAAGAGGCAGTAACGATTGAGCAAAAATTTAGAATTCATGGTTATAAGAAGGTATTAACGATCGCTTGGGTGCGATAAAAGCATCTACCAAAGGCTACAAATATTCTAGAAAGATTGCTGAGGGAAGTTGCCTGCACGAAACTGGTATTGGCGGGGGAGTTAGCTAGGGCTATATTCTTAAACGCAATGGCGATAAACCTGTTCCCGGTGGGAGCCAATAAATTAGTTTAGCTGACTTTCGTTAAGGGCAAATGGAGCGGCCATCTCTCCTTCGCAGCCCTCAACAGATTTCAATAATCTTTACACAAATTAATAATTTTAAAGGGCCCTTTCTCCACTTGTGGAGAAAGGGCCCTGGGTTTTTAAACAGTTATTTATCAAAAAGGTCTTTATTAAGCTGACCCCTATTTATTGTTAAGGTCTATATAAAGCTGACCTCAATCGATCCCTGCTACTATTTGACACCATCTTTAATTTTATTTAAAATTTCTTAAGGTTTTCTTTAGATTTATGCAATTTAGGGGCTAAATGTGTAGGATTGCGGATTTATGTAAAGTTTTGTTACTTGGACTTGGAGGAGCGATGTTGCATCCGCAACGCTTCGCGAACCCTGGCTTTCTGTTCGAGGCGAAAGAGCCAGACCATTAAGGCTACGACTCCAATTTGTAAGCCAAAGTTAGGGAGGGCCGATTCCATATTGCGACCGACGGCTATTTCGGCTAGGAAAATAAATGCCCCAATGAAACCGGAGGCCCCGAGGGCTAGATAAATAAGTTGTCGCAGTCCGCGATAGGGGGCCTTGGCTTCGGCTTGGAGGCGGGCATATTTTTCGGGGCTAATTTTGGGGTTGCGGGGACGGTTGTTTGGGTTTGGATTGGACATGGTGGGAATTCCTGGGGTTGATTTGGGTTGCTTTGGGAGCGATCGCCCATCTGGAAAGGGACAAACATTTCTAGGGGCAAAGCATAAAGGCATAGATTTTTCGCTAAAAACATACAACTTTGTATCCATAAGCTTTGCCCCGTCTTTATTTTTGCAAGATGTCTCTTTGTTATTGATTAAATAACATATAAGCAAACTAAAGTCAAGAGAAGATGTATTTCTTTACAAAAGCTTTAAAATAGGTGTGAAA
>CALKCV010000116.1 GCA_938083405.1 uncultured Microcoleaceae cyanobacterium
ACATAACCAGCGATGCCGAGGGAATGGCCCCTGTAAAGGCGGACTCTTTCGCTGGCGTTGCAGAATTATTTGACTGTTTGGAAGGTTTGGTGGATGTAATAGTAGATGATGGGTCCGAACCCGGAGAGCGGGTGTCCACTATTGTCAATTTAACCGAGTGGGAACCCACTGTCGTCCGGGAGGGTCTCGGTTTTGAGAAAGTCGCGGCTTTAGTCGATTAAAGTTTATAGTTAAATTAGGTTCGTGCCACTTTAGCATCCGGTCTATAGTGGCACTGCCAATCTCGGAACAGTCACAATTAATCGCTAGTGACGTCCCGAGCGGTCGTAAAGTCAGGGCGATAGAGCTAGGATGCTTATTCCATAAGCTTTACGCAATACTTAGGGGTGCATTAAATGTGTGTGTTTTCCTCATAAAACTCTGGGGAAAGGATAGAAATTGGTTGTTGCTAGAGAACCAGATCCTAAAAGTGGTAACTTGCTAGGCGTTTTCTCTACGCACATTTCCTAAAGTTGAAATGTAGATGAGCGAAGGGCAAACGAGGAAATTTCCCTCAACCTTACTTCTTCCTTCTTCTACTAACCAATTCGCACACTACGGTGCATTACCAGAGGTAAAAACCATGACTGTTAAATTTGCTCAATCTTCTAACGTCCAGATTTCTCCCGCCCCACAAGTCGCTAACGAATCTTCTCAAGATGAAACTAATGTCGTCCAAACTCTGGGCATCGATACAGAAGTCCTGGCAGAGACGATGTTTGCAGAACTAGAAACAGCTTTGAAATTCAAGCCCAGTAGCGGTCGCGCTGTGACCATGCGAATTGCCTGCGAGATAGAGCGAATCTGCCAAAAGAGCAATCGCATTCAAAATTCCGGCGAAGTTCGTTCCTGGCAACTGAGTTTGGCGCGCCATCGCCTGCAAAAGAGCTTGCAATATTATAAGTTCGGTTCTAAGCAGGGTCGCGTTGAGTTGCATTCCCTTCTGGCTTCTATGGTTTACCGCCATATTGCTTCTTTTGCTGCTAATTTGAGTTTCCAAGGTCGCTATAATTTGATCGAGGATTTCTTGCAAGGCTTTTATATCGAGTGTCTGCGGGCTTTCCGCCGGGAACACGATGTGGATGCAAGTTACACTCCTAAGACTAAGCTGGAGTTGGCAGAGTATATGGCGTTTACAGAACAGTACGCCAAGCGTCAAATCGGTCTGCCCGGTCGCAACCGCCAACGCTTAATCGTGCTGCGGGCTCAGAGCTTTGCTAAGGGTCAGCCCCCAGAAACTTCTCTGGATATTGAAATGGCCGTTGAGTCTTCTAAGGGCGAAGAGGCAGAGTATCACAGCCGTTCCGCTGCCGTACAACAGGTCCGGTCGCAAATGGTTTCCGAGGCGGTGGATCCTTCCGAGGCGGTGTTGCGCGATCGCGTGATTGCCGAGCTGGTTGAGTATCTCCAGTCTCAAGGTCAGCAAGAGTGTATTGATTATTTGCGCTTGAAGTTACAAGATTTACAAGCTTGCGATATCGATAAAAAACTGGGTTTGACTTCCCGCGAACGGGATTATCTCCAACAGCGTTTTAAGTATCATGTGGAAAAGTTTGCTCGTTCCCAAAACTGGAAGTTGGTGCATGAGTGGTTGGGTGCAGATTTGGATCAAAAGTTGGGCATGACTACTCAACGCTGGGAAGAGTTTCAACAAAAGCTTAGTAACGAAGAACGCCAACTTTTACAAATGAAGCGGGCGGGTGAAGCTGATAAGGCGATCGCTGCTGTCATTGAATGCACTCCCAAACAGGTACAGAAGCGCTGGGCGAAATTGTTGGATTTAGCTTGGAGTTTTCGCAACAGCGACAGTTAGTGGGGGATTTCAAATGAGCAACACTATTTTCAGCCTAGTCTCTAAATCCTTTCTACTACTGGTGCATACTACTTTTCGCCAACAACCGATCTACTACTTCTTTGGGTGGAATCTCCCACCCAAGGACCATTAAATTTTAGATTTTAGATGTGACCGATAAAATTTTCTCAATCCGAGGTCCAGTTGCTTCCGGCAGGAAGTGGCAGATCTGCTAAGATGAATTAGATATGGTAACAATTTATTAAGCCAATGACGTCTGTTAATCTTGCTCCACGTCCATCAAAGAAACAAGTGGCCCAAAACGGCCAAAAACTCCAGCAAGTCTTCCAGAGTATTGATGTTGATAGCTGTCCCCGTTCCTACAACTTCCACATGCACACCATCTTCTCGGACGGAAAGTTAAAGCCCGAGAGGTTGATGGAGCAGGCGATCGCCATCGGTCTCAAAGGTCTGGCCATCACCGACCATCATAGTACGGGCGGCTACGAAGTAGCAAAAAACTGGCTAGAAAACTGGAAATTAGAAAATCCTGACAACATTTCGGCAGCACCTACCCTCTGGAGTGGGGTGGAAATTAATGCCCGATTGTTGCAAGTTGAAGTACATATTCTCGGCTACGACTTCGACCCGGAGCATCCTAGCTTGAAGCCTTATCTTACAGGCCAGGCTCCTCAAGGCGAAGATTATCGGGGGGCTAATGTTATTGCCGCCATTCAAGAAGCGGGCGGTTTGGCCGTACTGGCTCATCCCTGTCGCTATAGAAGGGCTTCAGCCGCGAAGTTAATTCCAGAAGCTGCCCGTTTGGGGATAGATGCTGTTGAAACTTACTATAGTTACGCTAATTCTAATCCTTGGCATCCGAGCCCGAAGCAAACTAAGCAAGTAAAAGAACTGGGCAACCGTTACAAGTTGCTCCATACCTGCGGGACGGATACTCACGGTAATAGTATTTTATTGCGTTTATAAAATGCCGATTCCATTGTTATTGAAAGACCTCGATCGAAAATAAACCCGGTTTCTTTCTTCTAGAAACCGGGTTTATTTGCTAATGGGGAACGGGGAAAGCAGCAATTTTCCATTCTGGTGCATCTCATATTTCCAAAAACACAACTGCGCTCCACGTTGCAACTGACAACTGACAACTAACAACTGACAATTTTATTATTGAGATACACCCCCGAATTCTAATCTGTCAACCCATGTTCGAGAGCAAAACGAACTAACTCGGTACGACTGTTAGTTCCAGTTTTGGCAAACAAGCGACTTACATACTTCTCCACGTTGCGGACGCTAGTATTCAAGTCCCGAGCAATTTCTTTATTCATCAACCCTTTAGATACTAAATCTAAAACGCTCTGTTCTCTTGGTGTGAAATCGATTTTAATTGGGGATGGAGTTTGAGCGATGCCTCCTTTCCCCTGCAACATTGCCTTAATTTCGGCAATTTGACTGGCTAAAGCGGCTAGATCCGGAGTTTCTCCATCCCCGAGAGTTACCTTACTGGCTGCTTTGCGATCGAGCAAGTTTTCTACTATTGCCACCAATTCTTCTGGGTCGAAGGGTTTGGGCAGATAGGCATCGCAACCTGCTTGATAGCCTTGAATGCGGTCGGTTGTCATTCCCTTGGCGGTTAAAAATACTACTGGCATTGTTTTAAACCGAGGGTCTTCCCTAACTTGTTTGAGGAATTGATAGCCATCCACTTCCGGCATCATTACGTCGCTAATCACCAAGTCAGGGAAATTTTGCTGCAACAGTTCCCAGCCATCTTTGGCATTACTGGCTGCGTCAACGCTAAAGTTGCTGTCTTCTAAATATGCTTGTACGGCTTCTCGCAATCCCGGTTCGTCATCTACCAGTAAGACTCGTCCTGACATTTTTACCTCCTTTAACAATTAACAATTAACAATTAACAATTAACAACTATAGCCTTTTTCAAAACTATGAGGTACGCATATTTAACCCACCATTATCTCCCCCCTTCGGAAGGGGGTACTTTGACAATATTCTCCCCCCTTCGGAAGGGGGGCTGGGGGGGATTAAAAAACTGTACCTCACCGATTCAATAATTGCTATAACAATTAAGCGGATAACAGGCATTCCGGCCTGTTTTACAACAAATCGCTATAGTTTGGAGCGATCGCTCAAAATTTCATAACCAGTATCAGTAACTAACACGGTATGCTCGAACTGAGCGGACAAAGCATTATCCACAGTTACCGCAGTCCACTTATCCTGTAAAATCCTGGTCATCTTAGAACCTGCATTAACAATAGGCTCGATCGCCAAAGTCATGCCAGAGCGAAGCTTAATATTTGGCAAGTCCTTAGTACGGAAATTAAACACGGAAGGCTCTTCGTGTAAATTCCTTCCCACGCCGTGACCGGTAAATTCTTCTACCACGCAAAAACCATTTCCCTTGACATAATCTTCGATAGCCCCGGCAATATCTAACAAATAAGCACCCGCCTTGACTTGTTCGATGCCTTTATAAAGGGCTCCTTCTGCCACTCGAATTAATTTCTCTGCCTCTGGTGCTACTTCCACTACGCCGATAGTTATGCAGGAGTCTCCATGAAAACCTTTATAGTAAGCTCCTGTATCTACTTTGAGGACATCTCCCACTCTAATCACTTTTTTCTTACTGGGGATGCCGTGGACTGCTTCGTTATTGATGCAGGAGCAAATTGAAGCGGGAAAACCGTGATAGCCTTTAAAACTTGGTTTGGCCCCCATTTCTCTGATGCGCTTCTCGGCATAAGCATCTAGGTCGGCAGTTGTCATTCCCGGTTGGACTATTTCTGATATTTCTTTGAGGACGGTGGCGACTATTTTGGCAGCCTGGCGCATGATTTCTATTTCGGCCTCGGACTTAATATGAATGCCTTGGCGCTGTTTAATTTTCTGCCTTTGGTGCCGTTGTTTTTTGCTCCGGCGAGGCTTGGATTTATTCGGTGCCGGGAGTAAACTATCAAAAATTCTCATTTATGTTGACAAATCGTTAATTTTATGGTAATCAAAACCAGAACCGGATAAAGTCCCACCAGTGGCTTTACCTGTTTGCTTCTAGTCTTTTATTAGTCTCTGATTTATTAAGATACCTTAACTTTTGTATTCGATTCCTAGTTTACCATAATAAGTTGACAAATTACTGGAAATCTGGTATTAGTAAATTGCCTCTAACGGGCGATCGCCCCAACTAGCTCTAAAATCTAACATCTCAAAAACACTAAAAAATGGGTTTGCGTTCCTCTTCCAAATTTTTAGCGATCGCTCTTGTAATCGTACTGGCGATCGCCATCGGTATATTTGGGTCGAAAAATTATAAAACTACAGTTTTCCTACCGACTGCAACGACTCCATCTCGAAGCGCGGCGATCTTCGTGCCGAAAAGTGCGCCCCTAATGGTGTCTTTATTCGTAAACCCCGATCGCCTCCAAAGTTTGGGGCAAAACATAGGACTGCCCTCGGGGAAATTGCGCGTTCGCGAAGCGTTGCGGATGCAACATCGCCTCAACAAAATAAAAAAGGACTTACTCTCAAACTCCGCCATCGACTACAAACGAGACATCCAACCCTGGGCGGGAGAAGAAGTAACCCTCGCCGTCACCACCCCCGATCTAGACCGAGACAGCAGCAACGGCAAACAAATGGGAATGTTAATAGCCGTCGCCACCAAAGACGCTCAACTTAGCAAAGAATTTCTACAATTATTTTGGCAAAAGCAGGCAGTGGCAGGAGTAAATTTAGCCTTTGAAACCGATCGAGGAGTTAAATTAATCTATACGAAAGCCAGTTTCTTAAACCCCCCAGGCTTGTTCCAACCGGTAGCCACTGCTTTAGTCGGCGATAAATATGTCTTATTTGCCAACCATCCCAAGGTGCTGCGAGAAGGTATTAATAACGTGCAAGCCCCAAATCTCAATCTCAAAAGCGCTAGTAATTTCCAAAAAGCATTTTCCGGCATGAGAGAAAATCCGGTGGCTGCGATTTTTGTGGATTTCAGCCAGTGGGCCCTTCAGCTCCGAGACTGGGATGCGATAGTGGCAAATAAACCAAAATTAGCTCTGGCCTTGGGCATTAACAGTGGAGAGTTAGTGGCTGAAACTGCCTGGCTGACTGAGGGGGGAAATTTACCCGCATTGTCTCCGGCATTGTCCGAACCGGTGGGGGCTCTACAGTATATTCCTGCTGCTAGTTCTTTGGTGGCGGCCAGTAGAGATTTGCGGGCTCTTTGGGGCGGCGTTTCTGCGGCTATTGCGGATAATTGGTTGTTGTCTAGTGTCGTCAAGCCGCCACTGACCGAGTTGGAGGGGGAGTGGGGGATCGATTTGGCTGAGGATATTTTTAGTTGGGTGGAAGGGGAGTATGCTTTGGCTTGGTTGCCCGGTGATAGTAGCCGCCTCGTACCAGACTGGATTTTTGTCGCGCAAAGGTCGCCGGAAACAGAAGAGGCGATCGCTCGTCTGGATGCTAGCGCGAATGCGGCAGGCTACAGTATTGGTTCTTTCTCTTCAGGCGATCGAACGGTTTCGGCTTGGACTCAACTAACCGCTACCAGCTTTGAAGATAAGAAACAAAAAGACAAAAACCCTCCGGCAATTCAAGCCGAGGCTAAAGCTTTGCACGCCACCGTCGGCAAGTACGAGGTTTTTGCTTCTTCCCTCGAAGCCATGGATAAGGCATTGAACCTATCGGAAGGGGACAGTCTTTTGGCTAGAAAAGATTTTCAAAAAACTACCGCTCTTTTGCCAGCAGAAAATAACGGTTATTTATATTTAGATTGGTCTGCTAACCGCCAGTTTTTGGAAAGTCAGTTGGGCTGGTTAAAGGTAGCAGAACTTTGGAGTCCATTGTTATTTGATTCAGAAAAAACAATTACTTTCACTACCACCGGCGGCGAAGTCGGCATCCGTCGCGCTAAGGCAATTTTAACTTTCAAGTAGGAAATTGTTAATTGTTAATTGAGTAGTGGTAAAGATGTAGTGACTGTTCTAACGTAATCGCGAAGAGCGATTTATCAATATGAATCGCTCTTCGCGATTACTACAAACAATATTTATGGCTAGAACGCGAATTGTGACCCACCACCGTTAATTGTAAACCAACAACTAACAACTAACAACTAACAGCTAACAATTATTTATTAAAATAAGTTTGATAAACCTGTTGAGCGATGGGGGCGGCGGAGACGGAACCATAACCGCCATTTTCCACGACCACAGCGATCGCGATTTCCGGCTTATATGCGGGGGCAAAACCTACATATACAGAATGAGATTTTTGTCCGTAGCCAGCTTCCGAAGTGCCCGTTTTCCCCGCGCTCAGGGGAATAGAACCATCGCCCAGAAAGCTCGCAGTACCGTATCTGACCACATCAGTCATGCCTTCGGCGATCGTAGCCACTGCTTCTGGAGACAAACCAACGGGCTCGGGGGCTGTCAGGGGAGTATTGGTATTGGAAGCCAACAGATGAGGCTTAACTCGATAGCCACCGTTGCCGATCGCCGCCGCCATCTTTGCCAACTCCAAAGGCGTACACAAAACCATGCCCTGACCGATGCTCATATTAACCGTATCCCCCCCATACCAATAATCTCCATAAAGCTCCTGCTTCAGGTCTGGGTTAGGAATAATACCGTTATAAGATGTTGAAATCCCCAAAACATCTAAATCTACCCCGCCCAACCCCAGGCGGCGCGACCATTTATAAATTTCATCTACCCCTACACCCAAACCAAGCTGATAGAAAAAGCTATTGCTACTGTAGGCTAGGGCTTCCCGGAAGCCAATATAGCCGTAGCTCGCACCACCATGCTCGTTGAATCTAATGCCACCAACCCAGATATAAGGATAAGTATTAAGCATCGAGTAGGGGGAATAATGACCCGAGCCCATAGCGGCTGCCGAAGTAACGATTTTAAAGGTACTGCCCGGGGGATAGCCTTGCAGGGCGCGATTGACAAAAGGGTTTTCTTTGCCCTGGATATCCTCCCACCCGCCTTCGCTCACCGGCTTCGTGAAAATATTAGGGTCGAAGCGGGGATAGCTAGCCATTGTCAAGACTTCTCCCGTATTGGCACCGAGGACTACTACCGCTCCTCGGCGCGGGCCCAAAGCTTTTTCTGCAGTTCTCTGGAGCTTGAGGTCCAGGGTAAGCTCTACCGTATCGCCGCCGATGGGAGAAATTTCTTCCAATTCCCCGATTTCCTGACCCAGGGCGTTTACTTCTATAAGGCGAGCGCCCCAGGTTCCCGATAGGATATCGTTAGCTGCGGCTTCGACACCTTCTTTACCAATTTTCATTCTCAGGCGATATTCTGAATTGGTCTGGATTTCTTCGGGCGTCACTTCCCCGATGTGTCCGATGAGGTGGGATGCCAGTTCTCTTTGGGGATAGTAGCGAGTCGATTCTGCCCTAACTTCGACTCCAGGAAATTCTGCCCCTCGCTCCTTTAGACTGATGAACACATCTGGGGTTACTTGCTGGCTAATTGCTATGTTTCTTTCTTCGTGAGCCGTAGCTACTTCTAATTTTCTGATAATTTGGGCGGTCGGTATGTTGAGTATTGGGCTTAGTTTGGCTGCTGTAATCTGCCATTGTTCTCTCGATTGTTCTCCAGGCCATAAATAGACGGAACGGGTCAGACGAGTGCCCGCTAAAAATTTGCTATTGCGATCGAAGATCGCTCCTCGATTGGAAGGGATTGGAACTAAACGAATTCGGTTCTTATCTGCTCTTTGAGAGTTTTCCTCTCCTTCTACCAGTTGCAGTTGCGCCAGACGCATGGCAGGCAGCGCCATTAAACCCGTTATCGCTAACATTACAGCGATCGATCTTGCCACCGGACGCGGCTGGCGGTCTGGGTCTAACGATTTGCTATTGTCAATTCTACGAAATCCAAAGCCAAAAGAAAATTCGCGCACCATGATTTTTTTTGATTTTATAATTAATTTTTTCCTACCAATAACTAATACTGTTTAATAATTATTAATTATTAATTATTAATTATTAATTAT
>CALKCV010000117.1 GCA_938083405.1 uncultured Microcoleaceae cyanobacterium
TCTTGCCTGTTCTACGTCGATCCGTGGCCATTAAATTCGTTTGGTGCAATATTTGTCGCAGGTTTGCGGCAATTTTTGGTAAAAGATGCTCTATCCCTGACGACTGACAGTAAAATTTTTATTTTTATTTCATCAGTATAGTTACAAAACTACATATTCTGCAACAAAAGATTAAAATTCTTTGGTCAAACAATCTTTGAGGCCACGCACGACTTGCTCTTGTTCGAGGTCTGAGAGTTCGGGAAATATGGGTAAGGACAAGACGCGATCGCAAATTTTTTCCACCGCTGGGAATTGACCCGATCGGTAGCCTAAAGACTGGTAAACGGGTTGCAAATGCAAGGAAACTGGATAGTAAACCATGGAAGCTATGCCCCGTTTTTGCAAACCCTCTGCCACTTCGTCTCTGGGGCGATCGCTTACCTGGATGGTGTATTGATGCCAAACGCAACGCCCCCCAAGAAGTTCTCGCGGTGGAATTACTCCAGGAAGTTCGCTGAGAAATTGATAATAGCGATCGGCTAAAGCGCGACGGCGATCGTTCCAAGGGTCGAGAAATGGTAGCTTTACCGAGAGAATAGCCGCTTGGAGGGCGTCCAAACGGCTATTAATACCTATTTGTTCCGAGTAGTATTTGCCGGACTGGCCGTGATTTTTGAGCCTCCGCACTCTGGAGGCGATCGCCTCATCCTTAGTTACCAAAGCACCACCATCCCCGAAGGCCCCTAAATTTTTGGTGGGGAAGAAACTAAAGCAACCCGCATGGCCAATCGTCCCTAATTTTTCAGCGGCCCATTCTGCCCCGGCTGCCTGGGCGCAGTCTTCGATAACGATTAAATTGTGGCGGCGGGCGATCGCCATCAAACGGGTCATATCCATCGGCTGGCCGAATATATGCACGGCTATTATGGCTCTGGTTTGAGGGGTAATGGCCTTTTCTATTCCATCCAAATCGAGGTTAAAAGTCTGGGGGTAGATATCAACAAACACTGGCCTTGCCCCCACGGCACTAATGGTCTCGGCAGTGGCAAAAAAGGTGAAAGGGGTGGTAATGACTTCGTGGCCAGGCCCGATATCAAAAGCTCGCAAGGCCAGAAAGAGGGCATCGGTGCCGGAGTTGCAGGAGACGCAGTGGGGGGTGTCGAGATAAGCGGCGAACTGTTCCTCGAATTCGTCAACTGCGGAACCGCCAATGTAGCGTCCAGACGCAAGTACCTCAGCGACGGCGGCGTTTATTTGAGTGGCGATCGCCCCATATTGGCGGGTTAGGTCGAGGGGAGGAATTTTCTTCATTTCTGGTACTAGAAAAAATTTTCTTCATCATCAAAGCAAATTTTAGTTTTTAATGCAATAGGGTGCATCCGATCTTTGTAAGTAGAAGAAATTTCCACCCGCAAACAACTAACAAAAAATGATAGAACTAACTTTAACGGACTTAGCTTTTGCTTGGGGGGCGATCGCCATAACTATTAGTTTCTCCTTTTGGCAAAGATTGGGATTAGAATGGCAGCTACTTATTGCAAGTTTTAGAACCATTTTTCAGCTTCTGTTTGTCGGATATACTTTAGCGATAGTCTTCGCCGCAGACCAACCTTTATTCGTGCTAGCAATTTTAGCAGTCATGTTAACAATTGCTGCCATTGTTGCCAGAAATCGAATTAGTCAAAAAATCCCCAAACTATTATTTTTAGTTTGGGGTTCGATTTTAACCAGTACTGCTTTAACTATCGGTTATACGAATTTCGCGGTTATTAAACCCGAGGTTTGGTACGAACCGCAATATTTGATACCTTTAACGGGGATGGTATTAGGACATGCCATGAATGCTGCGGCAATTTCTGGAGAACGTTTGGTCAGCACTATTAATGCTAGTCCGTTGGAAATTGAAACTCATTTAAGTTTGGGGGCAACGCCAAAACAGGCAGTAGAAGAATATCGCAAAGATGCGGTGAAAGCCGGTTTAATTCCGACAATAAATTCGATGATGGTTGTAGGAATAGTAACCTTACCAGGGATTATTACTGGTCAGTTATTAACGGGAGTTAATCCTCTGGTAGCAGCGACATATCAGATTTTAATTATGTTTATGTTAGCTTTAGGTAATTTAACCACTGCGTTGTTAGTTACTGGAGGATTATGCCGACAGTTTTTTAATCGCGAAGAGCAGTTACAAAAGTTTTAATTAGTTTGAGAATTATGCTATAGCAATCCGTTGCTGCATTGACGATATCTGAGAAACCCGGTTTCTTGCCTACTACCTTATCGCGAGCATCAGCGCGGATTGCTATACCTTAGCAATTATCAATTACCACCCAAAAGTCCCTGCTTTATAGAGGATTATGACTGCCAATTTTTAAGCCATCTGGATTATAAAGGTCGAGAGGAATGCCGGCATTATTGCTAATAGCTTCCAGAGCAGTTTGTAAAACCTTAACATGGTTTTGTAATTGTTCTTTGCTCTTTTCATTATTATTCTTGCTTAAAGCAGCGGCTGTATCGCGAAGCTTCTTGACATAATCTGCCGTTAGCTGGACGCTAATCAAATCTTCCGTGACGCTGTACTTACAAACTAAAGGCTTGCCAGCGCAAGTTTTACTTAAATCCCGACGAGCATCTTGCAAACTTTTTTGCTGTAAATATTTAGCTTCTGCTTGGGTTAATAAAACGCTGTAGGAACTAATTAATGGCTTTGTTTTTAGATAAAAACTGGAATTAGTCGGTACTGCCTTAGCCGAATTTAAAGCATTACGCCAAGAACTAACTGACTTTTGCCATTCCTCTTGAAGGTCAAAACTTTTCCCTTGTTGGGCAAAAGCTAAAGCGCGATCGTAAGCATCTTTTCCCTTCTTCTCTAAAGCTTTCTTTTCCTCAGCGGCTTTCAATTTAGCTTCGTATGTAACAGCCAAATTTTGAGCTTCTTGGTAAGCCATTGTCTCGCCAGAAACTCTCGATATTTTCTCCAAAGCATTCTGCCAATCTTCTTCTGCTTTTTCCCAGGTTTCTGGAAACTGAGCTATAACTTCTCGGGTTTGGGCTAATTGAGCTTGTTTTTTAGCGGCTGTTAATTTTTCGTTTGCTTCAGCTTCAGCAGTTAATTTTCCTGTAATTCCTGCTAAATATTTGCGGTATCGATTTAATTTGTACTCGGCAAAAACATAAGCTTCGCTATCTTCTGGAACCCGTTCTAAAAGAGCGATCGCCTCTTGCCATAAAGATTGCATTTTTACCCAATCTTGCAACGGATGGGGAGGATTTTGACTCAAATTAGATGCAGTCGCCCCTTTAACTAAAGCCATTCTGATTTTACTAACACTGTCTATTTCTACTTCATTTTTTGACAGTAAATGCCGCGCTTCCAGATAGCGAACAGACCAGAAAGGAATAGTTTCTAACAACTTAGAAGCCTGGGTTAATTCCTGTTGTGCTAGGGCAGGGGCTTGGGAATATTTAACATTTTCTAGAGCATTTATAGCGTGCTTGCTTAACTCTTTAGCTGTTTGAAGTTGCTCGCATTTACCAATAACGCAAGGGCGAGTCATTGCATAAAAACTGCCCGCCGCGACTGCGATGCTTAAAATTACGCTTGCTAATTGAAGGGTCGGAGTAAAGATTGTTTCTGGGGCTTCGCTTTCTTCTTCTTCCCCGTCTAAATCTTCTACCAATTCATCGGAAAAATCCGAGGCGGTTTGCCGTTCTAGCCTTGTAGTAATTAATTCTAAATCCTCCAAATCGAAAGGATTATCTAATTCATCCAGTAACTCGGCTGTAATCGTAATTGTCTCCCCAGAACTTGTGGATTGACTTGTTTCATTCTTATCTATTTCTGGCTTGCTGGAATCAAAAACCTTTCCAGTTAAAAAAGGAACTTTCTTATCGTAAGGATGAAGTTTTCCTTGGGAGTCAAAACTATCTAAAAGTTCTTCGAGATACTCATCATCAAAGGGGTTATCTAATTCTTCTATCAGTTCTGCAGTAATTTCGATAGTTTGTAAATTAGTAATGGCTAGCTCCGAAGAATAAGCAGATAATTCTGAATTATTTTTAGCTAAATTATTAAGATAATCGTGGGGATCGAGGTCGCTCAAATTGAATTGAGAAGGAAGGTTATCTGTTGGCTGCTGTTTAGTAAAAAATGACTGATAAGCGTAAGGATATTTATGTCCCGCCCACTTCAAACAAATTCCAACCTTTTTGGTCGATTCTGGTTTGTTGGCGAGGACGATACGTTGTAAATCCCTAAAAATTGTCTCTTGCTTGAGATTGGCATCTTCGCTATGTTCGCAAGTCACCAGCAAAGTTCCTGCCTTGAAACTGCATTGAATATTGCAGGGAATTTCCTCTAAGCTAGTCGATTCTAAACTCCGCTGCAAATCTCGTTCTAAAAGCTCTACATTACTATCTCTAGTTGCTGTTTGCATCTTTTTAAATCCTTAGTTATAACTATTTTAGCTAATGGCTAATAGCTAATCAAACAATTAGCAGTTAGCAATTAGCAATTAAAACAAATTTAACCCAAGCCCAACTCGCGTTTGAGTAAATTAATAGACTCAGTACCGATGTAATTTTCCGAACAAACCAGTTGAGGGGGGCGGATAATATCTTCTCTGGCAAGTTGAACTGCTGCTTTGACGATTTCAAAACTAGCCCGATCGCAGACAATTGTCTTGGCCGACCGAACCATAGCGTTAATTTTGTAAGCTTCGGATATCTGGGCAGTCATTACCACAATATCGTCCCCTCTGAGACTGTGGATGATGACTTCCGTAGCTCTAAGAAGGCCAGAACTGAGACTGACTATACCGAAATAGCTACCCTTTGCTAGTTCTCGAACGATCTCAATTTCCCGACCGTAGTTGTAAATGTCTATGGGTATGACTCGAACGGACTTAGGAGCAGCAATTTCTTCGGCTCGTCCGATAAAATAGCGACTCGTAACTACAGTACCAGAGGGCACTTGCTCTATAGTTTCGCTCAATTCTTCCAGAGGTACCAACTGCACTGGAATGTCCAGGGATTTTTCTAACTCCTGGGCCATCAACTTGCCGATACCAATATCGTTCGATGGGGCCGTCACCAGCACTCTAGCACTGCAACGCAACCGCCAATCTATCTCAGCGAGCAACATTTCCCGAGCTTCGTTGAGGGTGCAGCCTTTTGAGAGAAGTTCGTCCAGACTGCTTTTAACAATTTGATTTGCTTCGGGATATTTATCAAAAGTGGTAGATCTTAGCTTGGAACCTCCCTCATGTCCCAAGGCTTTAACGTAGATCCCCGAACCAGCCTGAGCTTCTACCAGTCCGGTTTCTTCGAGCTGACGGTACACCTTACTGATAGTGTTGCGATGCAGGCCTGTTTGCATGGCTAACTGCCTGGTACTGGGCAATCGATGGCCCGGGGGATATTGTCGCGAGGCGATCGCGAAACGCATTTGATTAAAAAGCTGATTGGATGCCGGAATTTCACTATCTGGCTTAATCTGGAACTGAACCATTAACCCACCTCCAATACTTGGCAATTTAAGATAGACTTCTATGGCCAAGTATTCTTACGTTTTAATTTTGTTGAATTACTTTGATTTGACCGATCGCTAATTCACGAAACGACAATCAACTAAACCTAAATATTAAGAAGCCCGATAAAATCAAATCATAGCTTACGAACCAAGCGTTAAGCCGGAGTTGGTAGGAGCGATCGATCGCCCGATCGACCTCAGCCCTACCGCGTCGAAACAAGATAGTAGTTAATTTGAGATTGGATAATGACAGAGTTAGAAATTAGAACGGCTAGAGTCAAGGTGTCGGGGGGCGACTTAGAAATATCTTCTTACTTAGCGGAACCTATCGGAGACGGCCCCTTTCCGGGAGTTGTGGTAATTCAAGAAATATTTGGGGTCAATGCCCACATCCGCGATGTGACGGAAAGGATCGCCAAGGAGGGTTATGTGGCGATCGCCCCTGCCATTTATCAACGTCAGGCCCCAGACTTTGAGGTTGGCTACGCGGAAGAAGATATCGTAACTGGCCGCAAGTACAAGGAACAAACTAAAGCCTCGGAACTGTTAAGCGATGTCCAGTCGGCGGTGGACTACCTCAAAGGTTTGTCTTCGGTTAAGGACGACAGTTTTGGCTGTATTGGTTTCTGTTTTGGGGGCCATGTAACTTATTTGGCCGCGACTCTACCGGATATTAAGGCCGCCGCCTCTTTCTACGGGGGGGGTATTGCCACAGGGACTCCTGGGGGCGGCCCTGCTACCATAAATCTGACGCCTAAAATTACTGGGACTATTTATTGTTTTTTTGGCACTGAAGATTCCTTAATTCCCAACGAGCAACCAGAGGAAATAGAGGCACAATTAAAAAAATATAATATTAAGCATCGAGTATTTCGCTATCCTGCGGACCACGGTTTCTTTTGCGATCGTCGCGGCAGTTATAATGCGGAAGCTGCTGCCGACTCCTGGACTCGGGTAAAAGAGCTTTTTAATAAAGAACTTAAAGCTGGTTAAAGGCAAAAATATCCAGGGATTTTAAATTCATTAAAGAGGCAATTTTCTCCATTTATTAAGCAATGGTAAAAAGTTAATTGATATCTGGAAATACAAGAGTATCGAGAAAATTAACGATTGTTTAAACTCGAAAATAATTATCCTAAATGTTACCGCAAGAAGCAATAGAATCCAACGAGCAGTTGATTAAAGCATATAAATCCTGTGTAAGTTTAATTCCCCAAAATGAAATAATAGACATGGAAGGAATATCAATAGTTGGGAGCAACACAGACAGTATTATGTTAAATCCAATATTTATCTCAAATAAAATTCGAGATGAAGCGGATTTAGAAGCGAGATTAAAAACGATTGTCGGATATATTAAAAAAAGCGAATTTCCGTGGATGGTAATTGTCTGCGAAGATTTTTTGCCAGAGGCAATTAAATCTCGCTGTAACGAAATATTTGCTCGACACGAACTGGGATTTTTGCTAAAAATGGTGGGCATGGCTGCAGACAAACTGGTTCCTTTTGAAAAACCAATTCCTGAATTAGAATGCAGGCTTATTGAAAACGTAGAAATGGGAATAGCAGCGGGGGAGATTAATGCGATCGCCCGTAATTTGCCATTGGATAGCTTTCGCCAGATCTTCGGAAGAGAAGAATTTTTGAATGAAAAGCTATTTGCCTATCTAGGATATGTGGAAGATAAGCCGGTATGCGTCGGTACGACTGTAGAAAACGAGGGTAAATTGTATGTTGTCTGGATAGCTACTTTGCCAGAATATCGCAATAAAAGCTATGCTAAAAAAGTAGTATGGCGTTCTCTCGAAACCGCACGGGAGAAGACCAGTATCTCTTCCTCTGTTCTTCATGCTACAGAAGGGGGATTTTCTCTCTATAAAAAGCTCGGATATTCTCC
>CALKCV010000118.1 GCA_938083405.1 uncultured Microcoleaceae cyanobacterium
TCTTCTAGGAAGAGAAAAAGACTATAGCAATCCGTGCGGAGGCCCTGGAAAAATTATGGGTCCAGAAACCCGGTTTCTTTAAGAAACCGGGTTTCTAAAATGTCACGAATGATTTAGTAGGGTGCGCTACTCGGCACCTTCGGCAGGGCGAAGATGTAGGGTGTAGTGCCGGTGGCGCTACCTACTTTTTAAGGCATTTTTCCTGCATGGCGAAGGTATTGGTAAGAGTTACCGGGTTTCTTAGATATCGTAAATGATTTAGTAGGGTGCGCTACTCGGCACCTTACAATTGCTTACTGCATCTCGTTTTTGAATAAAACTAATTGTTAATTTGCGCTCGAACGATTGTGTATTTACTTCGATGAGATGCACCCCACACCTTTTCCTCAATTATTAATTATTAATTATTAATTATTAATTGATATAAAGTGCTTACTACAAACTTCAAATAAGCCACTTTTCGATACCTTTTTTCGTAGGTTGACCCCCAGGAGTGAAAGCCCAAATATCGCGCTTGTGTTGGGGTCCGTAACTAATATGAATCGGTCGCTCTTCACCGTAAAAATACAGAGAATCGAAAGGTAATTTCTGGGATAAAATCCATTCCACCAAGCGATCGCTCCCCAAATCTACGATCGAAAAATCGCTAGCCGCCCCCAATCTTTCGCAATAATATTTACCGCTTTTTTTAACTTCCAAAGCTATATGTTGGTCGATATCTGGAGCAACCCGACCGTTTTTAATTCCCGTAATAGGGTCTTTTTTTTGCAGAAACTTCTTTAAATCGGGAGAGCAAAAACCATAAGTAAGCTTAAATCTATCTCTACCAAAAAAGTCAATTACCGGGTCGATTATCCGCAGGTTCAATTCGCAGATAGCCCTCAGACTATCGTCGTTTTGAGGAAAAGGATTAATTAGACCAGGATATTTTTGATAAGTCTGCGTACAAGTACAAAACTCTTCAAGGCTAAGGTATTTTCCAATTGTGACTTCCATCATCTCAGGAGTGGCGATTTTTGAAGTATTATAGAAGCAAGAGTCAGCCATCAATGCTAAATAGCCGATCCGTTGACTGCTTTTCAAGCTCTATCCAACGAAGAATAAATATGAATAACAAACTCAAAGCGATCGCCCAAAATCTAGCCGCGCAAATTACCATTTTAACCACTCTAGTTGCCCTGCTTTGGACTATAGAAGCGATCGACTGGCTCCTTCCCCTGCCACTGGATATCTTCGGCATTATTCCCCGCACCGAGATGGGACTGCGCGGTATTTTTATCGCTCCTTTTCTCCACGGCAACTTTGCTCATCTAGCTGCTAATACCGCTCCTTTAATAGTTTTTGGTTGGCTCATCCTCTTGGCAGGGGCGAGGGACTTTTTTTTAGTAAGTGGGATAGCGATGGTAGCGAGCGGTTTGGGCACTTGGCTGATAGGGGCACCCAATTCCGTTCATATTGGCGCTAGCGGAGTGATTTTTGGCTATTTTGGATTTTTGCTACTTCGAGGACTCTTTGAGCGCAGCGCCATGTCGATCGTTTTGTCCCTAATTGTAGGCTTCGTTTATGGCGGCTTCATCTGGGGCGTCTTGCCCAACCAACCGGGTATTTCCTGGGAGGGACATTTATTTGGCTTTTTAGGCGGAGTGCTAGCGGCTCAAATTTTAGGAAATCGGCGACGCAATAGCCAACCGTAATTATACTGATGTCAGGGGGATAGACCAACCAGGGGGATAAGGGTGCAACAAGACCGGGAAAAATACTCGATTAGTTGCTCCCGCAGGCCCAAAAAAAGAGTAAAAATTCCCCGATTTGTCGATCGCTCTTGGAAGAAACGACTAGAGGGGAACTTTTTTTAACCAGTGGGAGACGCAGGAGGGTTCGTCTCAATTAGCTTGAAGTTATTTTAAGAAAAATTAATCTCCTCAAAGAGAATTAATTATTAAAAAATCAAGAAAAAAAATAACGGGATAAGGTAAAAAGAAGATGTACGAAGGACAAACTCTAAAAGAACGCTATAAAATCATCAAAGATTTGAGAAGAGGAGCATTCGGGAAAACATATATTGCCCGAGATAAACTCGCTGAAGATAACCCTTTATGCGTAGTAAAAAAACTCCAACCAAGTACCCACAATCCTTCGATTTTAGAGGAAGCACGAAACAGATTCGAGCTAGAGGCGATCGCCCTGGAGAAGCTAGGAATCCACAATCGGATTCCTAGACTTTTAGACCGCTTTGAGGAAGATCGAGAATTTTATTTAGTTCAAGAATTTATTGACGGCCAAGATTTGACCCAAGAAATCAAACAAGGTAAGCGATTAAATGAAGCCCAGGCCATCGCCCTCTTATACCACACCCTCGAAGTCTTGGAATACATCCACGAACACGGCGTCATCCACCGGGATATCAAACCCTCAAACTTAATCAGACGTAAATCCGACCATAAGATTGTCATCGTTGACTTTGGTGCCGTTAAAGAAATCGAAACTTTAGTGCTTTCTAGAGAAGGGCGACCCAGCGGTTCCGTAGTGGGTACCCCCGGCTATATGCCCATCGAACACCTTGGGGGGAGGCCTCGGGCCAATAGCGATATTTATGGCTTGGGCATGACCGTTATCCAGGCTTTAACAGGCATGGCCCCATTAGATTTGCCCCCCCATCCCCAAACCGATGAAGTAATTTGGCGGAATTTGGTGGCAGTCAGCGATGAGTTGGCCAATATAGTCGAGAAAATGGTGCGATCGCAATACAGACAGCGCTACCAATCGGCCAGGGAAGTGTTGAACGATCTGCAGCCCCTCTATTACGAACTCCAGGGCACCCAAAGAATCGGACAAATGCTCAACAAACGCTACAAAGTTATTCGGCTTTTGGCAGAAGGAGAGTACGGTCAAAGCTATTTAGTTATCGACGAGCAAAAGGCCGACAAACCTAAGTGCGTTATCAAACAAATCAAACTTCAATCTCAGGATCCTTTAGTTTGGGAAGAAGCAAAAAGGTTATTTGAAGCCGAAGTACAAGTTCTTTATAATTTAGGAAAAAATTATCAACTTCCCGAAATATTAGGTGAATTTGAAGAAAATCGAGAATTTTATTTAGTTCAAGAATTTATTGACGGGGAAAATATCAGTCAAGAAATTGCCAGAAATAAATTTAATGAAGCCAAAGCAAGGGAATTATTAAAAGATGTTTTAGATAGCTTGCAATTGGTTCACAAACAAACCTTCCACTTCGATATTAAACCTTCCAATTTAATCCGACGTACCAGAGACGGAAAAATAGTATTAATCGGTTTCGGCTCTATCAAGCAAATTAGCTCTTTAGTAATGAGCGTGAGCGGCGAATTTAGTTATAGCAAGCCCGTGGGGACTCCTGGTTATATGCCCATGGAACAAAACAACAGAGAACCGGACCCCAGTCACGATCTTTATGCTTTGGGTATGACAATTATTCATGCCTTAACCGGAATCTTTCCCGCAGAATTAGGAACGGACTCCAACACGGGGGAAATAGGCTGGCGAAATCATACTGAAGTAAGCGGGCATTTCGCGGCAATTATTGATACAATGGTCCATTCTTATTTCCGCTCTCGCTACCATTCGGTAGAGGAAATTTTCCAAGATTTACATAAAATATATTCTCAAAAGAATTTATTGCTAGAGTCAGAAACTAATGAAATTCAAGACTCAGCAACTTCTTCGTTTATACAGGAAGAAACTGACTCTATCCCTGGGACGGTTTCTCAGATTCCTAGCTTCCTTGAAAGCACGAACGGCCAAAATGGAAGGTTGGCAGATACCGAACAAGAAACCGTAATAGAAGTAGAGAAAGATTCCGAGCTAACTTCTCCATCTCCTCGCCAGACAGTTCCCAAAACCCAATTAAAAAAGCAAAATTCTTCTCGTCTTTTACCTTTTTCTTTAGGGTTTATGGCCTTAACTATGGCGATTATGAGTATCTTTTTATGGTCGGAAATTCAGTTTAAGTATTTTGTCAGTCGCTGCAATAATTTAATCGAAGCCGAACAACCAGAAGAAGCAGAATTGGCTTGCGAAAAGGCAAGGGAAATTAAACCAGACAATCCTCAAGCCTTGAAAAATGAAGCAGATGCACTTTTTGACTTAGAGCGTTACCAGGCAGCGAAGGTAACTTATGACAAAGCATTGGAGGCGAAATCGGATTTTTATGAAGCTTGGAACGCTCGCGGTAAGGTACTTTATCAATTGCAGCGTTTTGATGAAGCCCTGGAGTCTCATAATAAGGCGATCGCTCTGGAACCTTTGAACCCGGAAGGTTTTAACGGTCGAGGAATTGTTCTCGTTGGTAGCGGTAAATTTCAAGAAGCTCTCGCAGCTTTTGAGAAAGCTATTTCTCTAGAACCAGACGAATCGCAATCTTGGGAAAATAAAGCCTTGGCTTTAGAATATTTAAAGCGCGATCGCGAAGCTAGGGCAGCTTATGAAGAAGCGATCGCCGTAATGGAAAAACACCTCGAAAAAAATCCTCAAGATTTGAGCGCTTGGGTCGATCGAGGCCGCATTTTA
>CALKCV010000119.1 GCA_938083405.1 uncultured Microcoleaceae cyanobacterium
GAATGTCCGCTTAAAGTATTTAATAATTCCCGATTGTTGAGATTCCAAATTTTAATAGTTTTATCGTCGCTGGCGCTGGCAATTAGTTCGGCTTGGGAATTAATGGCGATGGAATTTATCGCTTCGGCGTGACCTTTTTGCTCGGTAATTATTTCTCCAGTAGCTAAATTGCCGATGGTAAAAGAGCCGTTACTATTACCGCTAACAAAATAAGATTCGGAAATAGAGAGGGAACTAATAGTGCCGGAATTAGGAGCGATCGCTTTTGCCAAACTAAAGCCGCTGCTGCCATTAACTGGAGAATTGTTAATAGAAGGATTGGCAATATTGGGATTATTAGGCAAGATTTCGGGATTGCCAGAAAGAGTTGGCAGGGTCGCAGTTCGCCGCCAGTTCAAAAAAGTATTAATCTCGATGCCCCCAGAGACAATTTTATCCGAATCTTCCTCTAATTTAACAATACCGTTAATCGCCACCAAGCGCCCTTCTTCATCTAAAACAGGCCCGCCACTCATGCCCGCCCTGACGAGGTTATCGTAAAGCAAACTATAACCATTCACCGGCTGCTGGCGGCCGGTTATTTTCCCGGTACTGTTAATAAATACTCTTTGTCGCAAGCTGCCTCCAGAACGAGGCCAACCGGAAACATAAACGGTTTTTCCTGCGGGGATTTCTGAGTCATTTCCTAATTGGGCGATGGGGTAGTTTTCGGTGCTGTAAAAAGGGGCGATCGCTAAATCTATTCCGGGCACTTGTTGGATGAGGCTGTAGTAAACTGGATGTTGTTTTCCATCCTTCGTTACGATCTGATAATCTCCCGCTTTATTAACGACGTGCCAGTTAGTAAGGACGTAGTAAGTATTGTCTTTTTTCTCTACAATTACTCCGGTTCCCCCTCGGTCGTCGCCGTCGATGCGGACTGTTATTTGTTCGGCTATTCTGTTAATTTCTGTCTCCGTTAATTGAGCGGCTATTTGTGTTGGATAGTGGAGGGAATAGCTGTTAGAATTTATCGCGCTTTGACCTAACAAAACGCCGATTAAAATAGTTGGAATTATTGCTTTTAATTTCATGAGTGTTTTTTTTAAGTTATGAGGTAAAATTGAATTGGGTTACTTTCTTTACGACCGCGCCAGTGGGAGCGGCTTTGCGGTTTTCATCGCGATATCTGAGAAACCCGGTTTTTTGAAAAAACCGGGTTTCTGGTCCGCGTCCATATCTTAATCCCTGCACGGATTGCTATATTATGATAGACTATAAATCGCGATTTCGTTATTAACAAAGCCGAACTAAGCCAAAATGACCCTTTTAATTAGATCTAAAAAACTAATAAAGACCCGATTTCTAACTTCAATTTTATTATTAGGAATTGTCTTAATATCTGGATGCGATCGCCCCTCGGAACCAGAAGCAAATGCCGCCGTCGAAACGGCAATAATTCCCGTACCAAAACTGCAAAAAAAGCACAAACCAACTCCTTACACCACCGAAGCAAAATTAATAGCAGTTGGCGATATAATGATGCACGGCACTCAAATAAAATCCGGTTACAACCCTAAAACTAAAACCTATTCCTACGAAAGCTTTTTCGCAGAAGTAAAAGACATTTTATCTGCCGGAGATTGGGTTATTGGAAACTTAGAAACAACCTTGACTGGGGCAGAAGCAAAATACACGGGCTACCCGCGTTTCAACGCCCCCGCCGAATTAGCAGATGCGATAAAATCGGCGGGATTTAATATCCTAACAACCGCCAACAATCACTCCTTAGACAGGAACGAAAAGGGAGTATTAAAAACTCTGGAAAACGTTAAAATGCGCGGAATTTATCCAGTGGGCACGGCGGCATCCACGGAAGAAAGCGAGGAAATATTAATCCTAGAGAAGAATCAAATTTCCATGGCAATACTCGCTTACACCTACGGCACGAATGGCATTCCCATTCCCAAAGGAAAAGATTATCTAGTTAACTTAATCAAAGAAGAAGAAATAGTCAAAGATATTCAGGGAGCGCGACTTAATGGAGTAGATATCGTCACCGTCGCCCTGCATTTCGGCAGCGAGTACCAGCGACAACCTAACGCCAAACAAAAAAAATTAGTGGAAACATTAATAAAAGCCGGTGCCGATATTATTCTGGGGAGTCATCCCCACGTCGTGCAACCTTATCAAATTTTTGAAATAGCGGGAGAAAAGGGGAAAATCCGAAAAGCAGTTGCCATTTATTCTCTGGGAAACTTCATCTCCAACCAAAATGGAAAATACAAACATTTGGGAGCAATCTTTGAAGTGAAAATAGAAAAAAACTTCCCAGAAGAAACCGCAGCCATAGTAGAAGTAGAAGCATTGCCGACTTGGGTGCATCGCTATCGGCAAAATGGCAAGCGAGTTTTTCGAGTTTTGCCCTTGGAAAAAGTCGTCAACGCTAAAAACGATCCGTTATTAAGCAACAAGGATTATCAATTATTAGAAGCGTATTTAAAAGAAATGAAAAATCACCTTTCAATTAATAATGAAT